>JADZAS010000011.1 GCA_020852515.1 Phycisphaerales bacterium | reverse complement strand
GCCCACCGACCGCGCGTGCTACGTCGAGGTCTTCGGGGGCATGGGCCATGTGATGAGCCAGAAGGAACCCGAGCCCAACGAGGTCTTCAACGACATCCAGTCGATCGTCGTCACGTTCTGGCTCGTGTTGCGCGATCACCGCGAGACGCTCATCGAACGCGTGCGCGGCATGCCCTACAGCCGAGAAGAGCACGATCGCATTCTCGCCTGGTGGGACGCGGGCTGTCCTGGGCCGGTCACCGACATCGAGCGATCCGCCCGATGGGTGTACCTGCTCAAGACCTCGTTCTCATCACTCGTCGGCAACCCGTACGGCTACGCGCGCAAGGGGAATGGCAAGGCGTCGGGCTGGGTGAACCTGCCCGGGCGCATCGACGCGATCTCGGAGAGATGGCGCGGCGTGCACATCGAGCACCTGGACTTTTCCAACATCATCCCTCGCTACGACGATGTCGGCACCGTGTTCTATTGCGATCCGCCGTACGTCGACTGCGAGGAGTACTACGCGGCGAGCGGCTTCAGCCAGACCGACCATGCACGCCTGGCCGGCTGCCTGGATGCGATCGAGGGCCGCGCCATCGTGTCGTACTACGAGCACAAGCTCATCGACGAGCTGTACCCGCGCGGCAAGTGGCGCCGGGCGAAGATTGCCGCGTTCAAGAGCGCCTGTCCGCTCGTACGCGGCGGCGCGCAGACGCGGCCGCGATCGACCGAACTGCTGCTGATGAACTTCGACCCGAAGACGGGACGGCGACTCGATGAGCGGCGAGCAGGTTCAAAGCGAAAGCGGCGTGCGGCCGACGCCTGAGACGATCGACAGGCGTGCTGTCGCTGTGGTGTTGTACCTGGAGGGCCGCCACGGCGACGGCACGTTTGTAAGTGCGGCCGACCTGGCGAGCATGATCGGTCTGCCGGCAGGCATGTCGCATGAGACCAGGCGGCGGCGCATACGCGAGGCTGTGACGCGCGCACGAGAGATGATGCGCGAGCACGGCGCCCAGGATGTACTCGTCGCCAACAGCCAGGGCTACGCATTGACTGGAGATCCGGCGAGCATCCGCGCATGGCTCGATGACCGGCGCCGTGCCGGCCTCACTGCCCTGGTGGAGGTCCACCGCACAGAGCGCTCGCCGGCCGTCGACGCGGCCACGGGCCAGACGCTGCTCTTCAAACCGCAACCGACGTACAGGATCTGATGCGTGCAATGGATCGCGCCGCAAAACTCGAATGCCTCACGTCGTTGCTGGCCGATGATTGCCGCTGTGACCTGGTCGCGTTCGATGAGTTCGTGCATGAAGAGGCCGGCGAGCACATCGTGCTTGAGTGCTGGACGGCGGACCATCGCGCGTTCCGGTACCAGTGGTCGGCCGACGCGTTCGACCAGCTGTCGATCGAAATCATCGGCAACCAGGTGCAGCGAGCCTACCGTCGCGCACGCGGTCTCAAGGTGCCCGAGTGGGCCGATGAGGGCACCGATTGACACCCCTTCAACCGGCGGTCAAACAGGCGTCGAGGGGCGCGTGCGCTTCTGTGCGCTGTGCGCTTCGTGGCGCACAGCACCCGCGTTGACGGCGTCGAGATCGCGGCTTCGCGCCGTTCTGGCGTTCCCGCCGTCGCCGGATCGCGGCCAAAGACGCCACTTTGGTTCGGCCGCCCGATTGCGCCGTAAGTCTTTGCGTTTGCGCCTAGTTGCGCGTTGATGCGCCTTCTTGCGGGTAGACGCCGTTGTGGTGTTCCCGTTACGTCAGGGTTTCTACGACCGCGGCATGTCGGCAGCGCAACTCGCCACGCTCATCGGCGTGCACCCCTGCACCGTCCGCCGGCGCATGCGTCAACTCGTGGCGCACCTGCGCAGCCCGATGTTCGGCTTCATTCTCGCGCACCGCGGGCGGTGGACCCACAGCCGACGCACGGTCGCGGAGATGCATCTGCTCCAGCGCCGGCCGCTTCGCGAGACGGCCCGGCGGAGCCACCTGACCATGCACATCGTCCGGCGCGAGACTGACGCCATCCGCGCCCAGTTTGAAGCGATGCAACTCGAACCTCAGCCCCGCCGGAGGGCGCGATGAGCTGGTCGCGCCGCGTCACGATCGCAGCGAGCGCGCCCACGGCGGCGGAGCCGGGCGACCGCGTGCTGGAGGTCGCCGCGATGTTCGGGCTTGGTCTCGACGGACAGCGGCAGTGCGAGGTCGTTCCGCGCACCGACCTGAACCTGCGCGGCGGGGAGGTCATCTTCATCACCGGGCCCAGCGGCGGTGGCAAGTCGAGCATCCTCCGCGCCATCGACGACGAGGTGCGGAACTGCCTGCGCTTCGAAGACGTGCTGCAGGCCGAGGACGACCGGCCCATCGTCGAGCAGATCGGCGCAAGCATCGAGGAAGCGACGCTCATTCTCTCTCTGGCCGGGCTGGCCGACGCCTTCGTTCTGCTCCGCCGGCCGAGCGAGTTGAGCGACGGGCAGCGCTACCGCTTCGGCCTGGCCCGGCTCATCGAGCGCGCGACGCACGCGGATGAACTCGCCGAGATCGTCATCCTCGCGGACGAGTTCGGCTCGACGCTCGACCGACTCACGGCCTCGGTCGTCGCCCGCAACGTCCGCCGCTGGATCGGCCGGACTCCGGGCGTGTGCTTTGTCGCGGCGACGGCTCATGACGATCTGATCGAGGCCATCGACCCCGACGTGGTGATCTGCAAGCCGCTGGGCGGCGGCATCGAGATTCTCCGGCGCGGCCAGCCGGCCGGGGAGCGCGAGGCATGAGCACGCTCCCCACCGACGAGATGCTGCGCATCGAAGAGGGCGACGGGCGCGATTACCGCGCCCTGGCCGAACATCATTACAAGTCCGGCGCGCCGTATGCGCCGACCGCGATCTACGCGATGCGCCACGATCGGCTCAGCGCCGTCGGCCGCTACGCCGGCCGCTCGAATGAAACGGTGCTCGTGGGGGTGCTTGTCATGAATCGGCCGCAACTGTGTTGCGCGCTGCGCGATGCGGCCACGAACGGGCGCTATCGCGGGCTCAAGAGCGGCGAAGCGGCGGCGCTGCTCAATCGTGAGATACGAACGATCGCGCGCGTCGTCATCGAGCCTCGCTATCGTGGTCTTGGCCTGGCGGTGCGCCTGGTGCGCCACGCGCTGCGCTGCGCCGACACGCCCTGCGTCGAAGCGCTGGCGGCAATGGGGCGGGTGAATCCGTTCTTCGAGCGCGCGGGCATGACGCGCTACGACGGCCCGCCGCGACCGGCCGATGCGCGGCTGCTTGATGCGATGGCGGAACTGGACTGGCCGCACGCTTTGCTCGCCAGCAGCGCCGCATTCAACGAGCGGCTCAGTGCGCTGAGCCCGGCCCGGCGCGCGTGGATCGAAAGCGAGTTCCGCCGCTGGCATCGCAGCGCGGCGTTCATGCAGCGGCGGCCGTCCCATGCCGCGGGGCTCGATGAAGTGCTCGAACTGGCGCGGGTGCGGCTGCTGGCGCGATGCGTGTATTACCTGCACCACGATCCCGATCGGAGGTCGGCATGATCGAGGTACTGCTGGAGCAGTTGCGGCCGCGCACGGACAACGCCAACGTCATGCCCGAAGCGATGCTGCGCAAGCTCGTCGCGCACATCGAGCGGACGGACCGGTACCCGCACCTGATCGTCCGGCCGATGCCCGGCAAGGCTGACGCGTATGAGATTCTCGACGGGCACCACCGCGCCGAGGCTCTGCGCCGCCTGGGACGCGCTTCGGCGCGCTGCGAGGTGTGGGACGTGGATGATGACGAGGCGATGCTCCTGCTGGCGACGCTCAACCGCCTGCAGGGCCGCGACGACGTGCTCAAGCGGGCTCATCTGCTTGAAGCGCTGCGCCAGCGGCTGGGCGAACAGCGCCTGCCCGAATGGCTGCCTGAAGATGCACAGCGCCTCGAGCGGCTGAGGCAGGTGCGCGCGACCCCGCCGGCCCCGGCGGCGTCGATCCGCGCCGGCGAGCTGCCGGCGGCCGTGACGTTCTTCCTGACCGGCCCGCAAGCGGCGCGCCTCGATGAGCGCCTTGCCGCGTTCGAAGGCACGCGCACGCAGCGGCTGGTCGCGTGCCTGGAACTTGATTCGTGAGACAGAACACTCATTGCCTGGGAACACCGTATGACCAAGAACACCGTCCCTTCCACGCGCACCGAGCGGCTCATGAAAGCGCTCTACGAAGCGCAGCAGGACCTCGATGAACTGGCGCGCAAGGAGAAGATGACGCTCACGCGACTGGCCGGCTGGGCGAACAACGCCGACACCATCGCGGCGCTGGATGGCCTGTGCCGGCTCAACGACGTGCGGGCTCAATTGCTGGTGAGCCGCTATCGCACGCTCGCCGCAGCGCGGCTGTTCGAACTGGCCAAGGACGAGGCGGCGGGCGAACTGGCGCGCAAAGCGTGCGTCGATCTGCTCAAGGTGTGCCTCATTCCGCTGACGGGCGGCGACGGAGCCGGGCTGCATGCCCAAGCGGCGCCGGGCGTCGTCGATGAAGCGGCGGTGCGGCGCCTGCTGTGCGAACTGGGCAAGGAGGCGGGTCGCGAAGGCAGCGCCGAAGCGAACCAGCCCGCCGGAGCCGACTGAGTGGCCGGCCTCGAATCTCCGACTTCGATTCAGGTGCGGCGTGCGCTGCGCCTCGTGCGGCCGCACACGCCCGACGAGTTGCACGGCTACTGCCGGGCGGTGCTGGGCTTTGACGTGCCTCGGCTGGCGCGCCTCGAGGGGCACTGCGCGCCATTTGACTATCTCTGCCACGCCTTCTTTGAGACCGGAGACGTGCGCGACTGCGTCGTCTGGGCCAACCGCGGCGGGGGCAAGACGCGCTTTGGCGCGATCGCCACGCTGCTCGATCTGCTCTTTAAGCCCGGCATCCAGGTGCGGATCCTCGGCGGCTCACTCGAACAGTCGTCGCGCATGCACATGTACCTGCGCGAGATGATCGAAGGTGACACCTTCGGCGATCTGCTCGAAGGCAAGGCGACGGGCCGGCACATCCAACTCACCAACGGTTCACGCGTCGAGGTGCAGGCGCAGAGCGAGCAGTCGGTGCGAGGGCTGCGCGTTCAGAAGCTCCGCTGCGACGAGGTCGAGTTGTTCACGCCCGAGGTCTGGCAGGCGGCGCAGTTTGTAACGCGCTCGGCGTGGTGCGGCGATACGTTCGTGCGCGGGTGCATCGAAGCGCTGAGCACGATGCACCGACCTTTCGGGCTCATGCACGAACTCGTGCAGCAGGGCGCGGTCCGACGCATCTTCCGCTGGGGGCTGCTGGAGGTGATCGAACGCTGCGACCCGGCGCGGCCGTGCGAAGACTGCAAACTCTGGGAGGACTGCGGCGCCCTGGCGCGAACGGCGCGCGGCTTTCTTCCGGTCGACGATGCGCTCATGCAGAAGCGCCGCACCGGCGGGCCGGAGTGGGCGGCGGAGATGCTCTGCCGCCAGCCCAGCCGCAGCGACTGCGTGTATCCGATGTTTGACGCGGCAACGCACGTGCGGCCGCTCGAGCCGGGCGACGCGAACAGCGGAACCTGGATCGCGGGAATGGACTTCGGCTTCCGCTCGCCCACGGTCGTGCTCTGGGCGCACCTGGCCGGCGATGGGAGCGTGCACGTCGTGGATGAACACGTGGCGTCGGAGCTGACGATCGAGCAGCACCTCGGCGTCATTCGCAGCCGCAGCGCAGGGCGAACGCTGGAGTGGATCGGCATCGATCCGGCGGGCTTCCAGCGCCACGAGCACTCAGGCACGAGTTCGGCGGCGCTGCTGATGCGGGCGGGATTCACGATCCGCGCGCGGCGGAGCGAGGTGCAGGCCGGCGTCCGGGCGGTCGGCGCCCTGCTGCGCAGCGCTGACGGCCGGGTGCGTCTGCGCGTCGATCCGCGCTGCGAGCGCCTCATCGAGTCGCTCCAGACCTATCACTACCCGCCCCAGCAGCCGCGCAGCCTTGAGCCGGTCAAGGACGGGTCGGACCACGCGTGCGATGCGCTGCGCTATCTCGTGACGAATCTGGATCGGCAGCGCGGCAAGGCGAACGTGGTGTCATACTGAGCGCATGTAGCGCGGCCGATAGGCACTTTGCTCAAAACGAACCATCGCGGATGCGCTATTCAGATGTATCAGAAATAGCGGGGCGCGGCCCAGATCACGACGACGTACAGGCCGACGCACATGAGCGCCATCACGAACATCACCTGCACGGTCATCTTGACCACCTGGCGCCAATAGCGGCGCATCGTCGGCACCCGGATCGCCTTGTACACCATGGAGATAAGAAACACCAGCGGAATGACGAGCCACCACCACCACCCGTTCACGTCGATCGGATCAAGCAGCGGCCGGTAGGCGAGTGCGAGGTTGGAGCACAGCGCGGGGATCATTCCCGGCCCCCCCCCCGGGGATTGGAACCTGATTCGTCGCTCGCGCGTTGCCGCGGCAGGACGAGGACATCAAGAATCGCGAGCAGGTTGAGCATGCCGGCGACAGTGGTGAAGAGAGTAGGGATCTCGTTGGCGTGGGCGAAGGAAGGGACGGGATAGGCGTGGTTGACTTTGGCCGAAGGACTGTCAGGCGTGAAGTGGCGCGAGCGCCACAGGTCGATGGCGGGAGTGATGGGTCCGGCCAGGAACTGTCCGGCGTACCAGAGCGGGTCGCCGCGCCGATCGACAATGTCCAGTCCGCCGATGAGCAATCCGGAGAAGTACATGGCCGCGATGCCGGTAAAGATCAGGCGAGCGCGGCGGCGGTGTCCGAGCACCCAATGGCCCAGGCCGGGCACCAGCCAGGCGAGGACCGGCGCGAGGAAATTGAACCGGGCGTCGTCTTCGGTATCCCAACTGGACAAGGACGAATCTCCATGGTCCGGGAGTGCGTTTGGGCTCGCCCCGAGGGAGGCGACGAAAAGTCGCCCGCCCCGTTTGACAAGCAATGGGTGCCCTGTAGTGTACCCGCGCCTCGGCCCGGGGTTGGGCCGGTTGGGCAGAGGGTAAGAACCGTTTTGCGGTCGCCGCGCACGCTGCGGCCGCACCCTTCGAGGTCGCTGACTCCATGACACAGTTGAAGAAAGACATCCTCACCTGCGCGGTGTATGACGTGGCGTGTGCAGAGGAATTTCTCCTCAAGAACGTGAACGGCACGAGCGCCCTGACCCTTCTTGAGGCGCTCGCAGGGGAGCGCCGCGAACTGCGCCCGCTCGCCTTCGATGACGATGAGGAAGACGAAGAGGTCGAACTCGAGGAAGAGGAAGAAGATCTCGACTTCGACGAGGAAGACGAAGAATTCGAGGAGGATGAAGACGAGGAAGCCGAGACCGAGGAGGAGGCCGACGACCTCGACGAGGAAGAAGAGGAAGAGGAAGACGAAGAAGAGGACGAGGACGATTTCTGGGACGAAGAGGAAGAGGAAGATGAGGAATTTCTGGACGACGACGAAGAGGAAGACGATTACTTCGACGATGAAGAGGAAGAAGACTGACTGACCGTCGCCTGACCCTGCGGCTCGTGCCGACCGTCGCGCGACGGCGTTGCACGGAGGTGGCCCATGGGTGGCTCCAGGCGCGCGTCCGAGAACTCGAAATCCAAACCACACCCCGTCAACGCGGCGGATGAGGCCGTCAACGGGCGGTCGCAGACCGACTTTGGCGCCGGCGTGGCGGATCGCCGAGTGGTCCCCGACCGCCGCCTCGCCCCCGGAGCCGGCTCGACCGGGCTGGAGCGGAGGCGCGGGCCGGGCCGGCGGCGAACCGACTTTACCCGGGCAGCGGAAGAGGGGGAGATGACCGGGGAGCAGTTCCTGTTCCTCATGGCCATCGACGTCTTCAAGCGCGTGAACGACAAGACCTTCCCGTCCTGGTCGGACGTTCTGGAGATCATCCGCCGCCTCGGATACCGCAAGGTGCAGGGGTCGCAGATCAGCGTCCCGCAGGCTGAGGACTGGACGGAGCCGGCCGATGCGCCGCTCTGGCCGCAGCCCCGGCTTGGCCCGGAGGCCGAGGAGGAGGGCCCTGAGGCGCTGGATGACGCCGCCTGAGTCTGACCTGAAATCTCAGAGATAGTGTGGCTGCCTGACTGGAGATCGAGCGGAGGGCAGGCTTCAATAGGGGCCTGTTGAAACCGTTGATTCAGAGAGGATTGTGACCAGGCATGGCCATTCGTATCAAGGCACGCAGCGGCGAGTCAGTCGAGCAGATGCTCCGCAGGTTCAAAAAACTCTGCGAGAAGGAAGGGCTGACCAAGGACATCAAGCGTCGGCAGTACTACGAGAAGCCCTCGGAGCGTCGCAATCGCGAAGCGCGGCGCACCCAGCCGCGCCGTCCGATCACGCCGTAAGGCCGCTCTTCGGTCGTCGCTTCGTCCCGGAGCGCATGCTGATTCAGGCTGCTCTCACGCTCTGCTTCCACAGCGATCACATCCGGCGCAACCCGCTTCGGGCGGCGCGCCGCTTCAGTTCATTGGCCGAGTTTTCTTATCTGACCCGATCCGGTAAGGGTGGATCGGGCTCGTGAGGATCGGATCATGGATATGCTGCACCACGCACCGTCAGGCCTTGCTGTCACTCCATTTCTGGCCCAGATGAGCGACATTCCCGCCATCTGGTGGGTCGCGCCCATCGGAGCGCTCGCGGCCCTCTTCATGGCCTTCACGTTCTTCAAGTGGGTCAAGGGGCAGTCCGAAGGCGACGCCGGCATGATCGAGATCGCCGAGGCCGTCCGCCAGGGGGCGATGGCCTATCTCGTCCGGCAGTACAAAGTCGTGTCGGTTGTCTTCCTGCTGCTGGTCATCGTGCTGGGCGTCATCTCGTTCGGCCTGGACCTGCAGCCGACGATGTCGATGATCGGCGTACCCGTCGCCGGGCTGCTCTCGGGCCTGTGCGGCTGGTTCGGCATGAAGACCGCGACCTACGCGAGCGCCCGCACCGCCCACGCCGCCAAGCAGTCGCTCAACGACGGCCTGAAGGTGGCCTTCCGCGCCGGGGCCGTCATGGGCCTGGTGGTCGTGGGCTTTGCGCTGCTCGACGTTTCCATCTGGTTCTTCCTGTTCAAGGGTCTGGCGATCTTTGGCGACATTCCCCTGACTGAACTCACCGTCATTATGCTCTCTTTCGGCATGGGCGCTTCGACACAGGCGCTCTTTGCCCGCGTGGGCGGCGGCATCTACACCAAGGCCGCCGACGTCGGAGCCGACCTCGTCGGCAAAGTCGAAGCCGGCATCCCCGAAGACGACGCCCGCAACCCAGCGACGATCGCCGACAACGTCGGTGATAACGTCGGCGACGTGGCCGGCATGGGCGCCGACCTCTACGAGTCGTACTACGGCTCGATCCTGTCGAGCATGGCGCTGGGCGCTGCTTCCGCGGCGGCTCTGGCGCTTGACAGCGCAACGGCTGTGAAACTGACGGTCGTGCCGATGTGCCTGGCGGGATTGGGCATTATCTGCTCGATCCTCGGCGTGTTCACCGTCAAGGCCAAGGAAGGCGCCTCGTTCAACCAACTGCTCAAGAGCCTGCACACCGGTGTGTGGGTGGCGTCGGGGCTGATCGTCGTCGCTTCGGGCGGCGTGCTTTGGCTGCTGCTCAAGGACGTTGCCGAGGTCAGCTGGATGGGGCTGTGGGGTTCGATCATTTCCGGCCTCGTCGCGGGTCTGATCATCGCGTGGGGTACGGAGTATTACACGAGTTACGAGCACAAGCCCACGCAGCACATCGCCCAGCAAGCGCAGACCGGCCCTGCCACGGTGATCATCGCCGGCATCGCCGAAGGCATGATGAGCACGTGGATCCCGCTGGTGGTGATCGTCATCGCCATTCTCGCGGCGTTCGGCCTCGCGGGCGGGCGCTCGAACTTCCTCGTGGGCCTGTTTGGGGTGGGCATCGCGGCCGTGGGCATGCTGAGCACGCTGGGCATCACCCTGGCGACCGACGCGTATGGCCCGATCGCCGACAACGCAGGCGGCAACGCCGAAATGACCGGCCAGCCCAAGCACGTGCGCGAGCGCACCGACATGCTCGACAGCCTGGGCAACACCACGGCGGCCACGGGCAAGGGCTTTGCCATCGGCTCGGCGGCGCTGACGGCCATGGCGCTGCTGGCGGCGTACGTCCAGGTCGTGCAGCAGCAGCAGACCTCGCAGGCGGCGGCGTGGGTGGGCACGCAGACGATCAATGCGACGGCTGAGCCGACCGCCTATTACGAAGGACACAACAAGTGGGCCATCTTGACGACCGACGGCGGCCTCTTCGCCAAGACCGACAGCGCCAATGACGTGGTCGGCGGCCTGGCGATCGTCAGCGATGAACAGAAGATGCGCATCGACGAGGCGCAGGAGGCGGCTGGCGATGCGCCGATTGCCGTGACGCTCTCGGACTGGGATGTGCAGAACAAGTCGTGGCGGGCAACCTACGCCACGCCCGAGGGCCAGCAGAACATCCAGTTCCGCATGACGCGCGCCGATCAGGGTTCCATCCGCGACATGATGATGTATTACGACGTCACGCTCATGAATCCGCGCACCATTGGCGGCCTGTTCATGGGTGTGCTGCTCACGTTCGTGTTCTGCGCGCTGACGATGAGCGCGGTCGGCCGCGCGGCGTACGCGATGATGAACGAGTGCCGCCGGCAGTTCGGCAAGATGCGCGAGGCGTTCCGCGCTTCGGGCATGAGCGAGGCCGACATGGCCGACCCGAACAAGTGGCCCAAGAAGGTCATGCACGAGGGCATCCAGTATCCGCAGTACGCCCAGTGCGTGGCGATCTCGACGGCCGGGGCCCAGAAGGAAATGATCGTGCCGGCGCTGCTGGCCATCATCGTGCCCGTCGTGGTCGGGCTGATTCTGGGCGTGGCTGGCGTGGTCGGGCTGCTCATGGGCGGCCTGTCCTCCGGCTTTGCCGTGGCCATCTTCATGGCCAATGCCGGCGGCGCGTGGGACAACGCCAAGAAGTACATCGAAGCCGGGCATCACGGCGGCAAGGGCAGCCTGCCGCACAAGGCGACCGTCGTCGGCGACACCGTCGGCGATCCGTTCAAAGACACCTCCGGCCCTTCGCTCAACATCCTCATCAAGCTCATCTCGATCGTCTCGGTCGTGTTCGCCGGCCTGGTCGTCAAGTTCGGCCCGATCGTCGGGGAGATGATCGGCCTGCACTGAGAGGCGCCAGGCGGAGGCTGTTCCTGTCCAATTCGCCGAGGTAGACTTGGCCATGCGCAGCCAGGCCACGACGATCGAAGCGTACCTGCAATCGCTGCCGCCTGATCGTCGCGAGGCGATTCAGGCCGTGCGCGATGTCATCAACCGGAACATCGACAAGCAATATGCCGAGGGCATGCAGTACGGCATGCCGGCGTGGTTCGTGCCCCGCAGCGTCTACCCGGCCGGGTATCACTGCGATCCGAAGCAGCCGGTGCCGTTTGCCAGTGTGGCCTCGCAGAAGAACCACGTGGCCATCTACATGTTCTGCATCTACTGCCTGCCCGGCGAGGCGGAGTGGTTCGCGCAGCAGTGGAAGGCGACGGGCAAGCGGCTGGACATGGGCAAAGGCTGCGTGCGCTTCAAGCGGCTCGAAGATGTGCCGCTCGATCTCATCGGCGAGGCCGTCCGACGCGCGACGATCACGCGCTTCCTCGAGCACTACGAATCGGTCGTGAAGCCGGGCGGTCGTTCCGGCAGTGCCAGCAAGGGCGGCGGGAAGCCGGCATCAAAGAAGACCGCGTCAAAGACGTCCGCGTCAAAGAAGTCCGCGTCGAAGAAGACCAGCTCGAAAAAGTCGGCATCGAAGAGCGCGCCGGGCAAGAAGGCGCCATCGCGCAAACCCGCATCAAAGAAAACGGTCAGGAAAGCGGCGGCAAAGAAGGCCGCCAGGCGCGCGCCCGCGAAAAAGAAAAAGTAAGTCCCGCGCTCCGCACTGAAAAACGAAGCGGCCCCGCTCAGGTGAGCGGGGCCGCCGTAATTTCAGCACTATACAGAGGCGCCACGAAGCGACGTCAGGGCAACTGTGCGCCGTTGCTCGTCGCGCACGGGCTGCCATCGACGATCACCAGTTGCAGGTAGCCCCCGCATGCGCCCGCGCCGGCGTTGCCGCTCACCTGGCCCGAGCCGCCGCCGGTGTTGACGGTGTTCACCAGTTGAATGTTCTGTGCGCTCAGGCCCAGTTGGGTGCCCTGGCACGGTCCATTGGGAATGATCAGGTTGCCGGTGGTGCTGGCGAAGACGATGCCCATCTGCGAATTCGGCGTCGCGTCGAACCAGGCGACGGTGACGACTCCGGGGCACGCGCCGGTGACGCGGAGCGTCGGTCCGCTCGGCTCGGCGGGGATGTACGCCAGACCGAGGATGTTGCCGCTGCCCATCGGCCCGATGAGCACGGCCTGGCCCGTGTTCACATCCATGTAGTAGAAGCTGTCGGTCGAATTGTCGGCCATGTAGAGCACGCCGTTGTCGCGGTTGTACGCCAGCGAATTCGGGTTTGTCGAATTGACCAGCGGTCCGATGAGCGTCGCGGCGCCGCTGCCGCGATCGACGGTGTAGAACGAGTCGGCGCCGCTGTTGGACAGGTACATGACGTCCGCGTCGGAGTCGTAGCCGATGTTCGAGAAGCTCGTCAGCCCCGACGTGCCGATCAGCGTGGCGGCGCCGGTGGTGCGGCTAATGGTGTACAGGCCGTTGTTGTGAGACGACACGCCGTAGAGCGTGTCGGTGCTCGGGTCATACTCGAGGCCGTGCATGACAATGGCCGTGTCGCCGTACTCCCCAACGAGCGTCGCCTCGCCGGTGCTCAGATCGAGCGTGTAGAGTGAGTCGTTGCCGGTGGACGAGAGATACATGATGC
The DNA here is from genome assembly GCA_020852515.1 of Phycisphaerales bacterium. Lineage (NCBI taxonomy): Bacteria > Pseudomonadati > Planctomycetota > Phycisphaerae > Phycisphaerales > Phycisphaerales bacterium. Next base: position 267,877 of record JADZAS010000011.1, on the reverse strand, counting down.
CGTGAACATCATCCCACGCGAGTTCGGAAGTCGTGCTCGCATTGCTGCTGATCGTGCCGATGGACGTCTTGACGCCGGTCGTGATGTCCACTTCGTACAGAGCCCTCGAGCTGTCGCAGGCGATCATGCGCTGGCCCAGTGCCGTCGAGGCGAAGACGAATACTGCGGCGGTGCAAACCAAACATGGCTTCTTCATTTCTCTGTTCCTCCTCTGCGCCGCGGGCGGCGCGGTGATGTGTCTCGCACGGTAACTCGGCCCTGCCGACGCGTCAAGGCGAATCGGTGCATACCGCGGAGATTCGAGCGGATTGGCCCCCAGGGGGGACTGTGAAGCCGACCGATAATGCCGCCGACGCCCCTAAGAAGAGCAGGCTGAGTGCGTATGGTTCCATGATGCCGCGCGCTTTTGGCCTCAACCGCCGCTGCCTGGCCGCCGCCGTGCTTCTCGGCCTGGCGACGACGGTCGGCATCTCCTGGGCGGCGATGTTCTGGCCCCGCAGAGGCCGCGACGACTACGGCCCGCCGGCGAGTACATTCGTGGGCTACACCCGCACGTCAGACGGCTACAAGATCTGGACGATCACGCGCGGCCGCAACGCCTGGCACCACGTCGTGACTTACTCCTTCCTCCAGATCTCCGGCCATGCGCTGATGATCCCCATCGCCGACTTTGAAGCCAACAAGGCGGACGTGAATGCGCTGCCGCGCCACCTCAGGCCGGCGTCGATTGACGATCTGCACATGCAGGCGTGGTACCGCGAAACCGGATGGCCGATGCCGGCCCTGACGTGCTCGATCCACTGGGTGAGGCAGATTCGCAACGCTGACATCATCTATGGCGTGGAAGGCGGCTACCAGTTGCCGCGCGATGCGGATTTCAACCCGCGGGCGCTTCCCCTCACGCCGGTCTGGCCGGGCTTTGCGGTGAACCTCGGCTTGTGGACGGCGTGCTGGCTCGGCTCGCTTTGGGGATTCAGCGCCCTGCGCCGCTGCAGCCGCCGGCGGCGCAACTGCTGCACCCACTGCGCCTACCCGCGCACCGGCCTGCCCGAAAATTCCCTCTGCCCGGAATGCGGCCGGTGAGCCGCCCCGCCCCGCCTCACCCGGGCGGCGGAACTGCACCAGTTTCCGATAAACAGCAGGATTTCTCTTGACACGGCCCCTGATTCAGGGCATGCTGTGGCGTGAATTGGTGTTGTCGGCAGTCTGAGGGTAACGCTGCGGCGTGTCGACAGGGCACGGTGTATCTTTTTGCCGGCGGCGAGGCGGCTGAAGTCAAGTTTGGCCAGTCGCCGGCCTCAGGCGGGGACATCAACGGCGACGGCACGACGGACATCGTCATTGCGAGCAGCTTATTTGCGGGCGTGACGCACTCCTACGTCGGGCGCGTCTACGTGTTCCTCACGCCGCCCTATTCATCGGTCGGGTGGCCCACGAGCGAGAACAAGCACTGGTCTGCGGCAGACGCGAACATCATCATTGACGGGCCGGACAACGACAACTTCGTGCTGTTCGGATATGCGCTTGCGTGCAATGGGAACACAAACAAGGGAACCGGTGAGGGCCAGGACGCTCGCGCAGACATTCTCATTGGTGCGCCGCGAGCGGACACATGCTCCTACAACCCTCCACAGCTGAGAAATGATCGCGGCTTTGTGTACCTGTTTCGGTGCACCGGAACGGTCGCTGCGGGACCCAGTGGCGATCAGGTGTCATGGACCGCCGGCGACTATGCCGCGTACTATCGCATAAAGTGTCTCGCAGGAACGTACGATAACGAATCGCCCTATTTGGGCCGCTCCGTTATGTTCCTCGGTGATGTCGATGGTGATGCCGAGAGTGATGATGAAGTGATGTTTGGTGCACCCGGTTGGGATACATCATATTATGGGTCCGGCATTCCTGCTGACGATTGGGGTTGCGTCTATCTTGTTTGCTATTGATGCACGATCTAGAGACTGGGCTGGGGCATGCGAGCATCCTCTACGCGTATTATAACGGGACCTCTCGCCAACGGGTTGGCGACGCTCGCCATCGTTTGCGTCGGACGCATCGCAACTGCGCGGCAATTGCATTGCCCGCCCGAGCAACTGCAGCGAGTTATCAGTCCATGCAATGTCGGCAATGGCTTTGGACGCTCCGTCACCTTGCTCGAAAGTCGAATGGCGGCAGGCCGTTACGACGCGTCGGGCGGTCGAATCTCAACATACCTGCTCAATCCGGTCACGCGCCAATGGGAATCCGAGACGGATATTCGACCCGCTGATTTGCAGCCGCTCGACGCATTTGGCAATGCAACGGCCTTCCACTTTAATCCAAAGGGCAATGAATGGCTGCTCGCCGGCGGAAGTCCGTACCACAGTCTCGTCCGTCCGTTCGCGGGCAAGGTGTACTTGTTCGGCCTGAATGGATCAAACGAGTGGGTTCAGCTGGGCGCGGTTATCCCAGATGCACTAATTCCCGACGGCTGGTTCGGGAACGAAGTCGCTTGGGTGAGCGCCGGTGAACGAACGTTTCTTTTCGTCGGAGCTCCGGGATCTGATGGGGATGGGATTATCGGCTCCACGTACGTCTTTGAAAGAGACGAAATAGGTGTATGGATCCAACGATCGCACCTCCAAGCCCCTGATGGAGAGCCGGAAGACGCATTCGGGTATGCGATTTCCTCTGCGGAGAGTAACGGTAAGACCGTGTTGGCGATCGGTGCACCAGGGCACATCAATCTACCGAATACGCAGCCTGGGTCGGTCTACTTTTACGGATTTGACTCCGGAGCGAATGAATGGACTCTTGAAGCCCATTTCGAGGCACCCGATCCGTATGTTCAGGATGAATTCGGAGTAAGTGTATCGGTGGAAATGGCTATTCAACCACCTGGATTCACTCATCGCGTGGCTGTGGGCCGACGAAACGAAGGTGCCTTTGGAGCTTCGCTTGGCCCCGGTGCAGTCTACCTCTATCTGCGCGACGCGAACGGCTCATGGCGGCAGGAAGCGCATTTGGTGCCACCCGTGTCCAATCCCAACGATATGTTGCTCGGACATGATGTCTCTCTCGATCCTGATGGCACTCTCCGACTTCTTGCGGCAGCGGCAGAGAATAGAGATTTCGGAACGTCTTCGGGTTGCGTCTATGTCTATGAGCGCGATGATATGAGTGGCGAGTGGCTCGCGACGCAGGCGCTGTACGGCCGCGAACAAGATGCACTCGACGTGTTCGGCTTCAGGATCGCGTCCGGAGGTGGTGCTTCGGACGACATGGCCGTGATCGGTGCGCACACCACGCAATGCGAAGGTGGGTTGCAGACCGACGCCGTCGGCGCTGTCTACTCCTTCGACCTCAACCCCGGCGAGCCCGGCAACTGTCCGCCGCCGGTGCTTACCTTGCAGAAGGTTCCCGACTGCTTCAGCGGGCCCGGTGGGGAGATTGAAGTCCGCTGGTTTCAGGCCACGCCCGACCAGCGGGCCCGCATCGCCATCCTCTACGCCAAGCGCACCGGCAACTTTGTCATCCCCAACGGCAACCCGTGTTCAGGCACGGCGCTGGAACTCGGCCAACTCGGCCTGCAGGTCGCCCACACCGGCTCAGCCGGCCAGTTCGGCGCCGGCCGCATCAAGCGCACCGTCCCGCGCAGCGTCTGCGGCGGCTACCTCCAGCTCGTGGACATCGCCCGCTGCGCGACGAGCAACGTCGTGCGGATCGAGTAGGCCCAAATCGCCGCGCTATTTCTTCTCCAGGCGCTCGCCAAGGAACGTCAGCGTTTCCTTCCAAGCGCTTTCGGCGGCTTTGGCGTTGGCGCCATCGCGGCCGGTTTGCTGGCGGAGGAAGCCGTGGCCGGCGCCTTCATAGACGTGATGGGTGTACGTCTTATCGAGTTCACGCATTGCCTTGGCGGTCGGCTCGACGGTTGAGGTGACGCGGTTGTCATCGCCGCCGTAGAGGCCGAGCACGGGGCACTCGATGCTGGCCATCGCCTCCTGACCGGGCGCTGTGCCGTAGTAGACGATCGCCGCATCCAGCGCCGGCTGGCGCGTGGCGTAGGTGAAGGTGCTCGTCCCGCCCCAGCAGAAGCCGATGCACGCCGACGTATCCGCCGCGGAGGGCAGCGAGAGGGCGTAGTCGCGGACCGCGTTGAGTCGCGTGGTCAGTTCATCATCGGTGATCTTGCGGATGGCTTCGCGCACCGCATCGCCTTGGAACGACTCGGTGCCGCCGCCGTCCGGTCCCATTCCGGAGAGCAGATCGGGAGCGACGGCGATGAAGCCCTCGGCCGCGAGTCCGTCGGCCACGGCCCGCACCCAGTCGGTCATGCCGAAGATCTCGTGGATGACGATGACCACCGGCGCGTGGTCGGACCGCTCGGGGTAGGCGACCCAGGTTTTGAGCGTTGTCTCAGAATCGGGAATCTTCACCCCCGCCCATTCGCCATGTCTGGGAGAGTCGACGAGGGCTTGCGTCGCATTATCCGCACCCGGCGGAATTCCCGGGGCGGTTTTCCCGAGCACAGCCGTGATTGGGGGCGTCAGGAGCAGTCCGGCGACGAGAGCGGCACGTGTTTTGTTCATAGGCGATTGTTGTTCCTCCACGCAAGGCAGGCCACGAGCACCATGCCCACCCAGGCGCCGCACACTCCGAGCCCGAATTCCAGCCGATCCATGACTGAACGCGAACTGCTGGCCCGCCTGGAAGCGGTGCTGGACTCCACGCTCGATCCGATCATCACGATCGATTCGCGCGGCGCGATTGTGTCGGTCAGCAAGTCGATCGAGCGCGTGTTCGGGTACAAGCCCGATGAACTGGTCGGGCGCAATGTGAGTGTGCTGATGCCCGAGCCGCATCGCAGCGCCCACGACGGCTATCTGGCCCGGTACCGGCAAACCGGGGTGACCGGCATTCTCGGCAGGACGCGCGCTTTCGAGGCGGCGCGGCGCGACGGGTCCGTGTTCCCCATTGAGATTTCGGTGTCGCGCGTCGATGTGCCCGGCGAGGAGTTTCCGCTCTTCACCGGCATCATTCACGATGTTTCCGAGCGGCACCGGGCGGAGGCGGAACTTCGGCTGATCCAGGAACTGAGCCTGGCGCTGGGCGAAGCGACGGATCTGAACTCCGCGCTGCTCATGACGCTGCAGCGCGTCTGCGAAGTGACGGGGTGGGACTGCGGCGAAGCGTGGGTGCCGGACGCCGACGGACAACTCGTCATCGAGGCCTCCGTTGCCCACCGCGATGGCCAGAATCTCGACCGTTTTGTCAAAGCCAGTAGCGGCATGCGCTTCGGCCGGGGCGACGGGCTGCCGGGCCGAGTCTGGCAGACTGGTCGATACGAGTGGCTCGACGACCTTTCCGAGACCCGCCGATTCGGCCGCGCGGCAGTCGCGCATGAGGCAGGCTTGCGCAGCGGCGTCGGGCTTCCCATTCTCGCGGAAAGCGAAGTCGTCGCCGTCGTGGTGTTCTACATGCGCGAACGCAGCAGCGAGGACGAGCGCCGCCTGAAACTCGTCTCGGCGGCGATGGCGCCGCTTGGGCCCGCGATTCAGCGCAAGAGAATGCAGGACGCCCTGGCTGAATCCGAGCGCCGCTTTCGCGACATGCTCGGCCGGATCCAGTTGATCAGCGTGATTCTCGACACCGACGGCGCCGTCACCTATTGCAACGACTACTTCCTGAGTCTCACCAAGTGGCAGCGTGAAGAAATCATCGGACGCAACTGGTTTGAAACCGTCATCCCGGAAGAGGATCGGGAGCGCACGTTTGCGATTTTCCGCGATGCGATCGCCACCGGATCGATTCCGCCGCACTTCGAGAACGCGATCATGACGCGCAGCGGCCGGCGCCGGCTGGTGGCGTGGAACAATTCGATGATCTGCGACGGCAAGCGATGCCCGTTCGGCGTGGCCGGCATAGGCGTGGACATCACCGACCAGCGCCGCGTGGAACAGGAACTCAATCAGCACCGCGCGAACCTCGAGGGCCTCATCAAGGAGCGCACTGAAGAATTGCTCCAGTCGCACGAGCAGTTGCGTCAGGCGGACCGGCTTGCCTCAATCGGCACGCTCGCCGCCGGCCTCGGCCACGACATGAACAACGTGCTGTTGCCGATGCGCTGCCGGCTCGATGCGGCCGAGTCGCTCGACCTGCCCGGCGAAGCGCGCGAAGAACTCGCCATCGTCCGGCGGCTGTGCGACTACCTGCAGCAGTTGAGCGACGGACTCCACCTGCTCGCGCTCGATCCGGAAGACGGCGAGGCATCGCAGGCCACGACGGACCTCGCGCATTGGTGGGACCAGGTCGGCGTGCTCTTCCACAAGGCGCTGCCGCGCCACGCGCGATTTGAGAGCGAGATCGAGCCCGATCTGCCGCCGTTGGCCGTGGCGCCGCACCGGCTCACCCAGGCGGTGCTCAATCTGCTCGTGAACGCGGGCGAGGCGATCTCACCCGGGGGCATCGTGACGTTCTCGGCGCGGCTCGGCCCGGAAGGCTCGGACGTGCAGATTCGAGTGCGCGACAACGGCCGGGGCATGACGCCCGAAGTGCAGCGCCGGGCGTTCGATCCGTTCTTCACGACCAAGTCGCGCGGGCTGGGCACGGGGATGGGATTGTCGCTCGTGCGCGGCGTCGCCCAATCGGCAGGCGGCAAGGTCTTCCTCGAATCGCAACCCGGGCGCGGCACGGTCATCGGTCTGGATGTGCCCCTTGCGCGACCCGTCGTCGGCGACGGCGTCCGGCCGCGCACAGCGCGTGTGGCACTGAGCGAGCCTCGGCTGGCGACGCTTGTCTGGACCATGCTCGAAGCGGACGGATTTGAAGTGCAGCCGGGCGAGCCGGGCGACGCGGTGCTGTGGGTCATCGAGCCAAACGACAGCACCCTCGCCGAAGCGAGCCGGCTGCTGAGCGGTTCATCTCCACGGCAGATTGTCGTCTGCGGCCCGGCGCCCGAGGCATGGGAACAACTGGACGTCTTTCACATCACACAGGCGGACGATTTTGAGCAGGTGCGCAGCGTGTTGCGCGACGCCATCGACGCCTACGAAGGAGCACTCACGTGACACCTCGAACCATTCACATCCTCTGCGTCGATGATCACGCGTTTCTCGTGGACGGCCTGAAGGCCAAGTTCGCGCTCGAGCCCGGGCTGGTCTGCGTCGGCCGGCTGCCCAGCGCCGAGCGGCTCATCAACGAAGTCGAGCGCCTGCGGCCGCAGATCGTACTGCTCGACATCGAGATGCCCGGGCCTGATCCTTTCGAAGCGGCCGCCGACATTCGCACTCGCTTCCCCGAGACGCGCGTGGTCGTGCTCAGCGCCTACGTGCGCGATCATTACATCAGCGCCGCCTTCAAGGCCGGCGTGTCCGGTTATTTCTGCAAGAGCGATGACACGAGCGAAATCATCCAGGGCATCCGCAGGGTGGCGCGCGGCGAATTCGTCTTCGGGCCCAAGGTCGCCGAGCGCTGCCGACCGGCGCACGGCAGTCGGGCGGGCATGGCGCCGCCGAGCATGCTCCAGGCGCGGCCGAGCACGGTCACGCGCGTCGCGTCGGCGCCGAAATCCAAACTCGACATTCTGAGCAATCGCGAGCAGGAGGTCCTGCGCCTCATCGGCCGCGGCCTGACGCGACTGGAGATCGCCAAATCCATGTCGCGCAGCCCCAAGACGGTCGACGGCCACCGCGAGCGCATCATGTCCAAACTCGACCTGCACACCACGGCGGAACTGGTCCGCTTTGCCATCCGCGAAGGTGTCGCGGAGGTGTGAGAGACGACGCTGAGCCGGATCGCGCGCGGAATGTGCCTGATGGTCTACGGCCGTCGGAGCTGGGGCAGGACGCGGATTTCGACGTTGTCGATCACGCCGCGCACGCCCTTGACGCGCGAGGCGGTGTCGAAGGCGGCCAGGCGGCGGGCGGCGCTGTCCACCACGCCCGACAACGTCACGACGCCGTCGGCGATGACGACCTCGATCGGCGCCTGGTCGATCCGCGGATCCCATTTCATCTCGCGCGTCAGTTCGTCGAGGATTTCTTCGTCGCTTCTGGTTCGTGTTGCGGTCATGTTTACTCGCTGCCCGGGGCCTTGGCGGCGCGGCGGTCGGCATCCATATCGCCGCTGCCCGCTCCCCACACACATAGTGTCTGCCCATTCGCCGCGGAAGCGCGGATAAAGTACTGCGAACGCGACGTTTCGGGGCAACTTTCGGGTATCGGAAGGGAATCTCGGGATGGCGGGAGTGGTTCAAGTACGAGCAAAAACGTGGCGCAAACGGGGGAGATTGACCATGGACAGGCAGGCGCATTCGCGGGGTGGCAGCCCCCAGCTCGGGTGGACGGCGGCGCTGCTGGTTCTGGCCGTGTTCGCCCTGGGCTCACCGGCGCCGGGACAGACGTGGTCGCAGTCGGCCAAGCTGCGGGCAGGTAACCCCGGCGCGGATGATGCGTTCGGCCAGGCCGTAGCGCTCGACGGCGACACGGTCGTGGTCGGCGCCATCACGGCCAACGGCCGAATCGACAACACCGGCGCTGCGTACGTCCTCCGACGCGAGCCTGGCGGCAGCTGGAGCGAGACCGCACGACTCTTCGCCGCCGACGGCGAGCCATACGACTGGTTCGGCTACTCGGTGGCGATAGACGGCGACGTCGCCGCGGTCGGGTCGGTCTTTGCGGTGGGGCAGCAGTGGGCCGCGGGCGCTGCGTACGTCTTCCGGCGCGACGTCAACGGCCAGTGGACGCAGGAGGCTCGACTCATCGCGCCCGACGGCGAGCAGGACGACCGCTTCGGCCACAGCATCGCCGTCGCCGGCGACACCATCCTCGTCGGCTGCCCGCAGGACACCGGCCGCGACTACCAGTCCGGCTCGGTGTACGTCTACAAGCGCGATGGCGGCGGGCAGTGGCTCATGACCCAGCGCCTCATCGCCGACGACGGTCAAGCCTACGACCTCTTCGGCACGAGCGTGGGCTACACCGGCGACTGGATCGTTATCGGCTCGCCGCAGGACGGCGACTTCGGCTACGGCACCGGCTCGGCGTACGTCTTCGGCCTTGCCGGCGGTCAGTCGTTCACGCAACTGGCCAAACTGCTCAGCGGCGGCGCCGAGGAGGGCGATTATTTCGGTACGAGCGTGGCGACCAGCGGCACATCCATCATCATCGGCGCGCCCAGCGATGACGATCGCGGCTCCAACGCCGGCGCTGCGTACGTCTTCGCCTACTCGGGCGGCGCGTGGAGCGAGCAGGCCAAACTCCTCGCCGACGACGGCAGCGCCATCGACCAGTTCGGCATCGCCGTCGCCATCGACGATCGCACCGCACTCGTGGGCGCGTACTGGAATGGCGATCTCGGGAGCAACTCGGGTTCCGCGTACGCGTTCATCAACGACGGCGGAATCTGGTCGCAACAGCAGAAGCTGCTCGCAGATGACGGCTCCACGGGCGACTGGTTCGGCCAGAGCGTCGGTGTGAGCGGCGACAGGGCACTTGTCGGCTCGCCAAATGATGACGACGGCGGCGACGGTTCGGGATCGGCGTACATCTACGAGCGATCCAGCGCCGGCCCGATGATCACCGTTGCCGGATCGTGCCCGGGGCCGATGCAGCTTACCGTAAGCGGCGCCACGCCGCACGGCCTCGTCGCGCTGGTCGCCGGCTTCCGCGCGGGTTCGTTCACGCTGCCGCCGGGTCCGTGCCAGGGGCTCGTCGTCGACATCCGGCCGCCCTACGCGCCCGGCGCGCCGCTCGTCACCCGCGCCGATGCGCAGGGTCGCGTCGCGTTCTCGCGCCCATTGCCGGCCCAGGCGTGCGGCATCTCGGTGCAGGCGATTGACGGCTCCACGTGCAGCGCCAGCAATCGCGTCGTGCTTGATTGAGACTCAGGTCCAGCGCTCAGGGACGCGCGCCGACATCTGCCAGCACCGCTCGAGCAGCTCGCGCACGCCCTCTCGCGTTGCGCCGCTGATCACCATGGGCCGCTCGCCTCTGGGAAAGCCGAGTTGGCCGGCGAGGCGGTCAATCAACGCATCGCGATCCTGCGGCGCAACGAGGTCGATCTTGTTGAGGACGATGATCTCGTCCTTCTCGGCGAGGTCGCTGGAGTAGTTGGCCAGTTCGCGGCGGATGATCTGGTAATTCGCGGCCGGGTCGCTGCCGTCGAGGGGCGCGACATCGAGCAGATGAATCAGCAGCGCCGTGCGCTCAACGTGCTTGAGGAAGTCATGCCCGAGGCCGACGCCCTCGGCGGCGCCTTCGATCAGGCCGGGGATATCCGCGAACACGAGCCGGCGCTCGGCGTCGAGTTCGGCGATGCCTAGTTGAGGCTTGAGCGTGGTGAAGGGGAAGTCGGCCACCATCGGCCGCGCCTTGGAAACCGCGCGCAGCAGCGTCGACTTGCCGGCATTGGGCATGCCCAGCAGTCCGACGTCGGCCATGAGTTTGAGTTCGAGGCGCACACGGACGGTCTCGCCCGGCTCGCCGGGCTCGGCTTCGCGCGGCGTCTGGTTCGTCGACGACTTGAAGTGGATGTTGCCGAATCCGCCGCGGCCACCCCTGGCGACCACGATCTGCTTACCGGGCGCGTCCACGTCGGCGATGAGCTCGTTCGTTTGGTCGTTGTAGATGAGCGTGCCCGGCGGCACGGGCAGGCGCAGGTCCACTGCCGCCTCGCCGGAGCAGTCGCGGCTGGAGCCGGGCTGGCCGCTGCGGGCGTGCCAGTGGAAGCGGCTGCGGTAGTCGAGGAGGGTGTTGATGTTGGGGTCACCGACGATCAGGATGCTGCCGCCATCCCCGCCGTTGCCGCCGTCGGGGCCGCCCTTGGGAATGTACTTCTCGCGACGGAAGCTCACGCATCCGTCCCCGCCCTTGCCCGACCGCACCTCGATGACCGCTTCGTCAATGAACACGCGGGGATGGTAGGTGGCGGTTGAGGCGAAATGGGCCGGCCGGGCTTGGGGTTGTGGGATTACCCTCTGATCAGGGGGGCCAGGAATTGCCGTTGGGGGCTCGGAAAACGCCGAGGGAGGCAGGGTAAATCCCCGGGATCTGTAAGGGTAATGCCCATTTCTTGTCCTATCCCATCGTTTCTTAGAATCGTTTGAACCTGCGCGCGTCTTTCTCCATACATATACACGAGGCATTGATGCGAAAGACCACCCATCCAACTCGTTCACCGTTTGAGCAGATGCAGTACCACGACGGCCTGCAGTCGCCGGTCCGGCCCAGCCGCACGACGGCCCGGCCCGATCTCCGGCCCGACGAGGCGCGCGTGATTGCCGATCTGCTTTCGCGACCCATCGATTTCATCGACAGCCCGGCGTTCCACGAACGCGAGGCTGATGTGCGAATCTACGAGAAGACGATCGCCAAGCCGGACATCTCCTGGTACCAGCCGCTCATGGATCGCCTGACGCGCTCGCCCAACCAGTCGGTTTCGAGCGGGCAGATCAAGCGACTCAGCGGCAAGCAGGAGCGCGTGCTCTTCCATCAGTTCAACTACGCCAAGTTCCGGATCCGCCAGATCCAGGAAGACCTTGGCATGAAGGAAGAGGGCAAGCCGGCGTCGATCGAACCGACGGCCGCACAGATTCGCGAGCTGCTCAAGTGGCACCGCGTAGTCGAAGACCTGCGCACGCAGATCGCCGAGAGCAACGTCGGTCTCGTGATCGCCATGGCGCGTCGGACGCGGATTCGCGACCTCGAGTTCGCCGATCTTGTCAGTGAAGGCAACATGGCGCTGCTGCGCAGTGCCGAGAAGTTTAATGCGGATTACGGCTTCAAGTTCTCGACCTACGCGTGCCAGTCGATCCTCAAGGCGTTCAGCCGCCTCGGCGTGAAGGCCAGCCGGCATCGCGAGCGCTTCCCGGTCGAGTTCGAACCCGAACTCGAAACGGCCAAGCCGTTCGACGAGCGTCGCGAGAGTCTCGATCAGGATTGCGCGGAAGAGGTCGCGAACATTGTTGAGGAGAACCGTTGCGGCCTGACCGACGTAGAGATGTCTATCATCCGCCATCGCTTCGGTCTGGGCAACAAGAGCGACGAGGACAAGAGCCTCACGCTCGGCCAGGTCGGGCAGATTGTCGGAGTGGGCAAGGAGCGCGTGCGGCAGATTCAGGTCAAGGCGCTGGCCAAGATCCGGCGTGAACTTGAAACGCGATTCCTCTACCGCGAGCCGGTCGAAGATCACCGCTCGATCACGAACTGAGTTCGACCCGATCGGGCTTTCACAAGTCTCTCTCTCCTTCGCAGCGCCTTGGACGAAAGTCTGGGGCGCTGTTTGTTTTTGGCCGGTTTTTGCCGGGGATGCCGATCCTTAGCGCGTTCAGCACACTCCCGACGCAGAGGCGAACGCCCCCTTGCTCACACCGCCACTCCAACTTGCCGCTGCGAGCCGGCTGGCGCCATTCGACTGGATCGTATTGGCGGCTTACGCCATGCTGCTGGTCGTCACCGGCTGGCTCGTCTCGCTGCGCAAGCGGACGAGCACGAGCGATTACTTCCTTGGCGGGCGCGATTTGCCCGCGTGGGCCGTCGCCATCTCCGTGCTCGCGACGTCGCTCTCGGCGGCGACGTTCATCGGCGGGCCGCAGCAGGCCTTTGACGGCAACCTCACCTATCTCTCAGCGAGCATCGGGCAAGTCTTCGCGGCTCTCTTCGTCGCCGCGTTCTTCATCCCCGTCTTCTACCGCTTTAACGTCAGCACCGTCTATGAACTGCTCGAAAGCCGCTTCGGCCCTGAGACACGCATGGCCTCGAGCATCATGTACATGCTCGGCCGGGTGCTGGCGAGCGGCTCGCGCGTCTACATCGCCGCGATCCCGGCGGCGCTGATCCTGTTTGACCAGACGGACATCACACCCGCCAAGGAAGCGCAGCAGGTGTGGCTGGCGATCATGCTCTTTATGATCGCGGGCGTCGGCTACACGTTCGTGGGCGGCGTAGCGAGCGTGATCTGGACGGACGTCATCCAGACAGTGGTCTTCGTCGGCGCTGCCGTCGTTGCCGCGGTGGTGCTGCTGGGCCGCATCCCAGTCGGCGCGGGCGAACTGATCGACGTGCTCAGCCACGCCGCGCCGGGGCAAGCGTCGAAACTCACGATCCTCGATCTCTCGTTCGACCTCTCCGCGCCGTACACGCTCTGGACCGCTCTGATCGGCTTCACGCTCTTCAACGTGGCGGCGTACGGCACGGACCACGACCTCGCGCAGCGCACGCTGACGTGCCGCTCGGCGATCAAGGGCAGCCGCAGCGTGGTCGGCGCCATTCTCGTTGGCCTGCCGGTGACGTTTCTGTTCATGGTCATCGGGCTGCTGCTCTACGTGTTCTACCAGCGGCCTGACGTGATGGGATCAGCCGGCCCGCAAAGCGGCGTGGCCGACAGCCGCAAGGTCTTCCTCAGTTTCATACTCAACGAACTGCCGGCGGGCCTGCCGGGCTTGATGATGGCCGGGCTGTTCGCGGCCGGTCTCTCGACGATCAACTCGTCGCTCAACGCCATGGCCTCGGCGTTCACGAACGACATCTACAAGCGGCTCGCGCCAAAACAGAGCGAGCGGCACTACCTGCTCGTGGGTCGCCTCGCGGTGGTTGGCTGGGGCGTCGTGCTGACGCTGTTTGCCGGCCTGTGCATGGTCTGGCACCAGAAGTACAAGGCGGACCAGTCGCTCATCGACTTCGCCCTGTCAGTCATGACCTACGCCTACCCCGGACTGCTGGCGGTCTTTCTGACCGCCATCTTCACGAAGCAGGGCAACGCCGTCAGCGCGCTGGCGGCGCTGTTCGTGGGCACGGCGACGGCGATCTACCTCACGCCGGGCATGTTCAACAGCATCAAGCCACAGTACCTCATCGACCTCAGCCCGGCGTATCCATGGCGGCTGCTCTACTGTACGGCCCTGGCGACGGCGGTGTGTCTCATCGGCCCGCCGCGCACAGCCGGCATGGACGCTGCGCTCAGCAAAGCGTCTACATGACCGCTCCTCTGCCGCTGATCCCGACGCCTCGCCGCATGCGCCTCACCGGCGGGCCGGTGGCGCTGCGCGATGATGCGCTGGCGCTGCATCTGACCGGCTGCGAGATGATCGACGTGCGGGAGGCGCGCGACGCGGCGCGATGGAGCCTCGTCGATTCGCCGCGCGAGGCGGATGTGGTCGTGCGCGTGACGGAGGCCGGTATCGACCCGCGAAGCATTCGCGGCCAGTCGTATCGGCTGGAGATTGGCCGGCCTGGGAATGGACGCCGATCCTTTGCGCGCATTGAGGCGCCGGGTGTGAGCGGAGCGCGCTACGGCCTGGCCACACTCAGGCAGGTCGTGCGCTGCGCGCGCCTCGGCTGGACGGTCCGCGAGATGGTCATCGAAGATGAGCCCTCGTTCGGGATCCGCGGCGTGATGCTCGACCTTTCGCGCGATCGAGTGCCCACCATGGAGATGCTGCGCGAGTTCGTCCAGCAACTCGCGGCGCTGAAGGTCAACCACCTTCAACTCTACATGGAGCACACGTTTGCTTACGCCGGACACGAAGAGGTCTGGCGCGACGCCTCGCCGGTCACGGCGGCGCAACTGCAGTCGATCAGCGCCCTCTGCGCCGCCTGCGGCATCGAACTCGCGGCGAACCAGAACTGTTTCGGTCATCTCACGCGCTGGCTGGAGCTGCCGCGCTATGCCCACCTCGCGGAGACGCACGGCGAATGGGTGTTTGACAACGGGCAAGTGCGCGTGCCGCGCTCGGGTCCATTCAGCCTGTGCCCGACGGACCCGGCGTCGCTGGCGCTTGTCGACGATCTGCTGGGTCAGTTGCTGCCGTGCGTTCGCTGCCCGCGCGTGAACATCGGCTGCGACGAGACGTTTGACGTGGGCACGGGCCGAAGTCGAGACGCTGTAACACAGCGCGGCCGGGCGGCCATCTACGCAGAGTATGTGAACGCGGTTGCTGCGATCGCGAGGCGACATCTCGCCCCGCATGTGGATGCGCCCGTGCAGCCGATGTTCTGGGCAGACATCGCGCTGCGCGAGCCGGCGGCGCTTGATCTCCTCGATGATGATCTGGTTGCGCTGGTCTGGGGCTACGAACCGGATGCGGCGTTCGACAGGTGGTGCCGCGCGATTCGTGAGTCGAAGCACGGCGATCGCGCAATCTGGATGTGCCCCGGCACGAGCGCGTGGCGGAGCATCACGGGACGCACCGCCGAGCGGCGCGGCAACCTCATCGCCGCCGCACGCGCCGGACTTACCCACGGAGCAACGGGGTTTCTCATCACCGAGTGGGGCGATCACGGCCACCGTCAGCAGTGGCCCATCGCGCTGAACGCGCTGGCGGATGGGGCGGCCGTTGCGTGGAATGCCGACGCCGCCGAAGCGTTCGATGCGCGGGCGGCGTCGGTGCACCTCATGGATGATGCGATGGGCCAACTCGGGCCGTGGATCGATGCACTGGGCGATCTCGATGCGCCGCTCCGCGATGGTTCGCATGCTCCTCGCATTCTCAACGCGAGCGCGATGTTCGTCGACCTGCACGAAAGCCTTTCCGTCGAGCCGCACTTCGGCGGGTCGGTCGAAGCATGGCAGGCGGCAAGCGCGCGATGGCGCGAACTGGGCGAATCGATGCCGCGCATCGAAGATGAACAGATCCGCGCCGAACTCGAACACACTCTGGCGGTGTGCCGCCTGGCCATTGACCGCGCCCTGCTGCGGCGGGGTGCGGCCGCATCGGCCGTCGATCTGGCGCGGCAGGTCCGCGACGTCGTCGACGAACACCGCCGCTTGTGGCTGGCTCGCAGCCGCGAGGGCGGTCTGGCCGACAGTTGCCGATACTATGAACGGATTGCCGAGGAACTCGAACGGCTGGATTGAGACGGCCGAAAGGGCGCGGAGAAGGCATGGGCGGATCACGGCTGGTTGCGGGCTGCATGACGGGCACGAGTCTCGATGCGCTCGACGCGGCGCTGGTCGAGATCAGCGGGCGCGGGCTGGACATGCGGGCCCGCCTCGTGCGCACCGTGAGCCATTCGCTCGGATCGCTGGGCGATCGGCTGCGGCGCCTGGCGCAGCAGGATGCCATGACCGCCGGCGAGATCGCATCACTCAATCGCGAGTTCAGCGCGCTGCACGCCACCGCCCTGGCCGAAGTGATCGGCAGCGACATCGCGGACCTCATCGCGGTGCACGGGCAGACCGTGTTCCACGCGCCGCCGCTGACGTGGCAACTGTTCGAGCCGGCGATCGTGGCGCGGCAACTGTGCGTGCCGGTCGTGTCCAACTTTCGGGCGGCCGACGTGGCGGCGGGTGGGCAGGGGGCGCCGATCACGCCGCTGGCGGACTACATCATGTTCCGCGACCTCAAGGAGCGCCGGGCAGTGGTGAACCTCGGCGGGTTCTGCAACTCCACGACACTGCCGCCCAAGCCGGCGCGAGCCGAGCACTACAAGGTAATCGACGAGATCGCCGCCGGTGATGTCTGCGCGTGCAACCACGTGCTCGACGGGCTCGCCCGCCGGCTGTTCAACCTGCCCTTCGACGAGGGCGGCTCGCGCGCTCTCTCGGGCCAGGTCGATGACGCCTGCTTCCAGCAGTTCGTGCAACTTCTTCAGGAGCAGGTTCGACTCGGCCGCTCGCTGGGCACGGAAGATGAACTCGGCCCTGGGCTCGATCGCCTGACCTCATCGCGCGCTGCCGGCGCCTCGGTCGCCACCGATCGCGGACCGGTCATCGCGCGCTCCGCGTGCGCCGCAGTGGCGACGGTTGCGCTCGATCACGTCGGGGCCGTCGATCGACTCATTCTCGCCGGCGGCGGCGTGCTGAACAAGGCGCTGCTGGGCGAGTTTCAGAAGCGCTCGAACGCGCCGGTGAATCGCAGTGACGATCTCGGCGTGCCGGCGCCGTACCGCGAGGCGATGGCGATGGCCGTGCTCGGCGCGCTATGCGAAGAACGGATTCCCATCACCCTGCCGCAGGTGACCAAACTGCCCGGCCCCGCGCCCGTCGCCGGCTCGTGGGTTTATCCATGAGCGGCTCCGGCTCACGCGCCCATCCGCCGGATCGAAGCCACGTGCGCACCGAGCATCGCAACGAGCGCACCAACAAGCTACACCAATTGACCACTGCGCAATGCGTGGAAGTCATGCAGCGCGAGGACCGCATGGTCATCGAGGCGACGGAGCGGGCCCGGCCGGCGCTGGTCGCGTTCATCGAGGCGGTCGAAGCGGGCTTCGTGCGCGGCGGACGGCTCGTCTATGTCGGCGCCGGCACGTCAGGGCGGCTGGGTGTGCTGGATGCCTCGGAAGCGCCGCCGACCTTCCAGGTGCCGCCGGATCGGATCATCGGCATTATCGCGGGCGGCGATGCAGCGCTGCGCAAGAGCAGCGAGGGCCTTGAAGATGATCCGCGCGGGGCCGAGCCGGCGCTGGCGGCGCTGAAGCTGACGCGCGACGATGCGGTGCTGGGTATCGCGGCGGGCGGGACGACGCCGTACGTGCTCGGTGCGCTCGAATTTGTGAAGGGTTGCGGAAGCGAGGGCGCAAGCGGTGGACGCGCGGTTACCGGTTTGCTCACTTGCAGCAGAATGGAGAAGCCAGCATCGGCTGATCATCTAATCGTGCTCGAAACCGGACCCGAGGTGCTCACCGGCTCGACGCGCCTCAAGGCGGGCACCGCGACGAAGCTCGCGCTCAACACGATCTCGACGACGCTGATGATCCGCAGCGGGCGCGTCTATGAGAATCTCATGGTCGATCTGCGCGCGACCAACGACAAATTGCGCGATCGGGCCGCGCGGATCGTCATGACGCTCACATCGCTCGATCGCGCTGCGTCACTGGACCTCCTCGACGCCGCGGGCGGCGCGGTGAAGACGGCCGTCGTGATGCAGCGTCGCAATGTCAACCGCGCCGCCGCGGAGCAGTTGCTCGCGCAATGTGGCGGCCGACTGGACCGCGCGCTGGATTGAGCATGCCGTGGTCCAGAGGTCGGCTCTGCGACGGGCGGGCCACGTTGATGGGTGTTGCGCGTTCAATGTGACTCGCCTGCGGTTCGCGCGCCCGCGTGGCCTGCGCTCCCAAAGCCTCGCTTGACCACGGCACCCCCGCTGCCGGGACGACTCGGGTGCCGTGGTCCAGAGGTCGGCTCTGCGACCGGCGGGCCACGCCGGCGTGCGTCAGAGTTGAAGAGTGATTCGTCCGCCGCCCGCGCGCACGCGTGGCTTGCGCTCCCAAAGCCTCGCTTGACCACGGCACCCGCGCTGCCGGGACGACTCGGGTTCCGTGGTCCAGAGGTCGGCTCTGCCGGCGGACCACGCCGGCGTGCGTCAGAGTTGAAGAGTGATTCGTCCGCCGCCAGCACGCGTGGCCTGCGCTCCCAAAGCCTCGCTTGACCACGGCACCCCCGCTAACTGTTGGGCGAACGACGCGCAAGCTCCCAGCTCAACCGCCACTTCAATCGCAGCGAGTTGCCGATGACGCTCACGTCGCTCAGCCCCATCGCCGCGGCGGCCAGCAATGGTCCCTGCATGCCCAGCACGCCGAATGCCGCGGCGGGAATCGCCAGCGTGTTGTAGATGAACGACATGAACAGGTTCTGCTTGATCGTCCGCAGCGACAGGCGGCTGATGTGCATGAGATCGAGCAGGTGATCGAGCCGTTCGCCGGGTATGACGACGTCGGCCGCTTCGATGGCGATGTTCGTGCCCGAGCCGATCGCGATGCCCACGCCGCCGCGCGCGCTCGCCTCGGCCAAGGCCGCGGCGTCGTTGATGCCGTCGCCGACCATCGCCACGACGCGGCCGCGCTGCGCCGCCTCGCGCACGGCGGCGACCTTGTCCTCCGGCCGGAGTTCAGCGCGGATCATCTCAGGGTTCAAGCCCGCCTGCGCACCGATGCGCTGCGCCACGGCCTGGCGGTCGCCGGTGAGCAGCATCGCTTCCACTCCCGCCGACTGCAGCGCGGCGATGAGTTCGCGCGCCTGCGGGCGGATCGCGTCGGTGAAATCGATCGCGCCGATTACCTGGCCGGCGACGACGACGATGCTGCGCGTCAGGTCCTGCGCATCATCATCAAACACCAGCCCCTGTGCACGTGCAGCGCCGGTGGAGATGACTTCGACGGGCCGACCTTCGACCGTTCCCGTCAGGCCCTTGCCGCTCGTTTCTTCGACGTGCTCAGCGCGCGGCGCCGTGATGCCGCGCGATCGGGCTTCGTCCGTAATGGCCCGGCTGAGCGGGTGCGTCGACGCGGCCGCCAGCGATGCGGCCAGCCGCAGCGGTTCGTCCGCGGCTTGCGCCACCACGGGCTGGCCGGCGGTGAGCGTGCCGGTCTTGTCAAAGAGTATGAGATCGACGGCGGCGGACCGCTCGAGCGTCGCAGCGCTCTTGACGAGTACGCCGCGCCGGCTGGCGGCGCCGCTGCCGACCATCACCGCCGTGGGCGTGGCCAGGCCCAGGGCGCACGGGCAGGAGATGACCAGCACGGTCGTCGCGTTGACCAGCGCCAGCGTCCAGCTGTTCTCGCCGCCGAAGATCGCCCAGCCGATGAACGTGAGCGCTGCAACGCCCAGCACCGCCGGCACGAAGATGGAACTGATGTAATCGGCGAGGCGCTGGATCTCCGCCTTGCTCGACTGGGCTTCGCGCACCATTTCCGCGATGCGCGAGACGGTGGTGTCCAGGCCGCTCGTCTCGGCGCGCACGACGAGGCGGCCGGTCTGGTTCAGCGAGCCGGCGACGACGCGCTGGCCGGCGTCGCGCTGGACGGGCATCGATTCGCCGGTGACGATGGACTCGTCGATGGAAGACTGCCCGCTCACGATCACGCCGTCCACCGCGATGCGCTCGCCGGGGCGGATGAGCATGAGATCGTCGGGCTGGATGTCGGCGGACGCCGCGATCTGCCCGGCCGTGTCTTCTTCGCTGGCCAGACGAGTGACTTCATCGGGTTGCAGCGACAGCAGATCGCGGATCGCCGAGCCGGCTGCGGCGGTAGTGCGGGCCTCGAGCCAGTGGCCGATCGCAATGAGCGTGAGCAGGCCGGCCGATTCGCTGAAGTAGAGCGGCTGGTCCGGCTGCTGGCCCAGCAGGTGCATCGCGAGCACGACGGCGGAGAAGCCGAATGCGGCCGTGGCGCCGATGGCGATGAGCGTGTCCATGTTGGTGGCGCGCCGCATCGCCGCGTGCCACGCGGACTTGTAGAACGCGCTGCCGACGTACACCTGTACGAAGCTCGAGAGCGCGACCACGAGCCAGGTGTACGCGGTGATCTCCCCGTGCTCGTGGGCCAGGCCCGTCCACGACGCGGGCAGGTGCATCGGGATCATCGGGATCGACGCGATCACCCCGGCCAGCGCGCGGTTGCGCCAGGCCCGAGCGTGGTGCGCCTGGCGATGTTCGATTTCGCCCTTCTGCTCGGCGATGGAAGTCCGCTTCTGCACCGCCCGGGCCTTGTAGCCGGCCCGATCGACGGCGCTGACGAGCGCATCCGGGTCGAGGCCGGAGCCCGTGACGTCGGCTGAAGCGTGCGCGAGGCTCACCTGCGCCGTGCTGACGCCAGGCACCGTCTTGAGCGCCTTTTCAACGCTGCCCACGCAGCCGGCGCAGTTCATGCCTTCAACTGAAAGGCGGACGGAGTCGGACTCGGCCGTTGCAGATGGTGATGCCATGCGCAAGTTTAGCGGCGAGCCCCGCACCGCCGCCGGTCCGGCGGTACGACTCAGGGAACCGTCTCAGATCGACCTGAGTTTCCTTGCCACCATGGCGACGTAGAAGAGATGGTCGCCGTGAATGCTCAGGCGGTGGCAGTAGCGGCGGTAGGCATGCACTTCGATAAAGCGCTTGCGCATGAGTTTGCGTATCAACCCGGCAAAGCCGGTGTCGTCTTCCATGTCGTCGAGGAAGTCCTGCTTGATGTTGAACGCGAGCCAGCCGGGCGTGTCGATGAGGTTGTACGCCTCGATGAACGCCTCCGTGGGAATGTCGCCGTAGCCCAGGGCGGCCACGGTGGTGAGGCAGTTCGCGTCGGCAGCGCGGAGATGGGCGCGGGCGCCGTCGTCGAGGGCGGTCATGTCGGTGATGACGTAGTCGTCATACACGCCGGGCCGATCGCGATAGGTCGCCTCGCGCGCTTCGGGGATGATGTCCACGCCGATCAGCCGCGGCACGCCTGCGTTGCGCAGTTCCTGGCCGACCATGCCGTTGCCCGCGCCGAGATCGAGCACGCGCAGGTCTTCCATGGTGTGCGGGTCATCCATGAGCACGTCGCTGAGCAGTTGCACGACGCGATAGGGCGAGCAGCATTTGAGGCACTGGTAAAAGAGCGCCTCGTAGAGACCGGGCACCTTGTAGATCTCGTGGTAGTCATGGAAGCGGACGCGGCTCCACTGTTCCTCGCCGTCGATGCGATACTCGCACCACTCCTGATCCTGATCGAGGTCGTCGGAATCGATCGGAAAGCGAAGGTGGAACTGGGCCACCTGATCGCTGAGATGCTGCGCCGATGCGGATGTCGGTGACATCGTCGTGCTCCTTGTCTGAACTTGATTGGCGGAAAAACGTCCGCCGCTGGATCGCGCAGCGCCCTGATTGATGGTGCATGCCACGCGCGCAGCAGGACTGACCACCCTACGGCGCACCGCCCGTGAGTCAACCTCCAACGCAAAAAACCGCCCGCAAGGGTGCGGCAGCGCGTTCCTGCTGCTGCAGCCCGGTGCGAGTGCGCCGCACCGGCCGCCGTGCAACTTGCCGCTGCGCCTGGCGTCGCTGTGCGCCGCGGCGTTTGCTGGGCATCATTGCTTCATGCGATACGCGTCGGCGCTGGGCTTGACGGCGCGGGCAAACCAGAGCGGCCGGCGCAAGCCTCCCGGACCGGGCCCTGGACGCGTCCTGCTGAGCCACTCGCGGTAGACCTCCATCGACTTATTGGTATCGACGAAGACATCGCCGTATTGGTCGTCGGGCGCCGCGCGCGAGACGGTGACGGCCTGGTGCCAGCAGTGCATGCCGGAAATGGGATCGGGCTGCACGGGGAAGGTGAGGTTCTGGTGCACGCCGCCGTCGGACCACCAGATGCGTTTGGTGTCGGGATCGCTGCTGGCGTAGGCGTGGATCTTCTCGATCTTGCGGAAGCGGAACTGGCCCGGCGCGACTTCCTCACGCTCCACCTTGCACGCCGCCATGCGATCACCGCCGACGTCGTCAAAGAGGCGCCAGCGGCCGAGGTGGTGCGAGCAGGCGATGACGCCGGGCCGCATGCCCTCGGTGACCCAGACCTTGTTGACGAAGTGGCCGATGCGCGTGGCGACGCGGATGAGATCGGTCGTCTGCACGCCCAGCAGCTCCGCGTCTTCGGGGTGGATCCACACGGGGTTGGTGTTGGAGAGTTCGTAGAGCCACTTGGCGTTGGCGCTGCGCGTGTGAATGAGCGTGGGCAGGCGAAAGGTGGGAATGAGAACGTACTGCCCCTTGGAGCGATCCATGTGCTTGCGGTGGATGTGGCTGTCGATGTACGCGGGCAGGTCGTACTCAGGCCAGTTCCACTGCTGCATCGTGTCGCTGTAAATCTCGAGTTTGCGCGAGGGAGTGGCAAAGCCGGTTACGGCGTGGTCGCCGTTTTGCACGCCGATCGGCTTGCCGTCTTTGATGACGGCCCCGTCGTCGCGCGTCTCGGCGGCCTGCATCTGTTCCGCCTTCAGCTTGGCAAGATGACCCGTGTAGGTGTCGGCCTCGACCAGGAACGCGCCGTGGCGCTTCATGTACTCCAGCGGCGTCATGCCGACTCTCTTCGCGGCGTCGGGCAGGCCGGGCACCGAATTCTCGAAGATCCACTGGTAGTACTCTTCAATCGTGATCTTCTGGCCGGCGCGATAGGGGGACTCGAAATATTTCCTCACGCCCAGCGCCCCGTCGGGATCGATGCGCCACGACAGTTCGATCCAGAATTCGTCTTCTTCCCAGACTTCGCCGGGGTTGGCCTGCCAGGTGAGTTGGACGTTCTGTCCGACGCGCTCACGCGCCACGCGCAGCACCGGCTGGCGGAAGCTGATCCACTTGGCCGCGTGAGTCTCCTGGCTCATGAGGTCGTGGCGCTCGGCGCCGTTGCCCATGGGCAGGATATAGTCGGCGTACTGCGCGGTTTCGCTCCACACCGGTGTGAGGGCCGCGTGCAGGCCGATCTTGCTCTCATCGCGCAGGACTTTTTCCCACATCATGCCGTCAGGATTCGTCCACACCGGGTTGTAGACGCGGGTGAAGTAGACATCGACCTTGCCGCGGCCTTCCTGCAGAAAGTGCGGCAGCAGGTAGGAGAGTTCGTGGTACGCGAGCGGGTACTCCCGCGGGTAGAGCAGCTCGCTCCACACGTTCTGCGGCGGGGGTTTGAGGAACGGCGCCGGCACGAACTTGTTGTTGCTGTTGAGGTGCGTGCCGCCGGGCGTGTTGATGGCGCCCATCAGAACGACAATGAACTGCAGGCAGCGCGCCACCTGCCAGCCGCCGAGGTTGCCGGCTGCGGCGTTGCGCCAGACGTGCGTAGCCAGGGCGGAGCCGGCGGCGCCGATCTCGCGGGCGATGGTGCGGATCTGCTCGGCGGGAATGCCGCATTCCTTCTCGGCCGCTTCGGGCGAGGCATAGGCGTAGTGGGCCTTGAGATGCTCGATGAATCGATCGAACTCGACAGGCTCCTGCGGCGCCTTGGCGCGCAGGTAGTCGCGCCAGTTCACCCACTGCTGCACGTACTCCCTGTTGAAGAGGTTCTCGTTGAGCAGGACGTTGGCGATGGCCAGCAGCAGAAACGCCTCGGTGCCCGGCCAGGGCGCGAGCCAGTGGTCGGCCATCGACGCCGTGTTGGAGAGGCGCACGTCGATGACGCAGATCTTCGCGCCGTTGTTCTTGCCTTCGATGATGCGCTGGGCGTGCGGGTTGAAGTAGTGGCCCGTCTCGAGGTGGGCCGAGAGCATGAGGATGAACTTGGCGTTGGCGTGATCGGGCGATGGGCGGTCGGCCCCGGTCCACAGTGCGTAGCCGACGCGCGCGGCGGATGAGCACACGTTGGTGTGGGAGTTGTGCCCGTCGACGCCCCACGCCTGGAGGACGCGGTCCATGTAGCCGTCGTGCCCGGGGCGGCCGACGTGGTACATCACTTCATCGCGGCGGTTGTCGATGAGCGCTGCGCGGATGCGCGCGGCGATCGCGTCGAGGGCCTCGTCCCACGTCGTGCGCTCGAACTTGCCCGAGCCGCGCGGCCCGATGCGCTTAAGCGGATACAGGATGCGGCCGGGATCGTTCACCTGGTTGATGGTGGCGGGGCCTTTGGCGCAGTTCTTGCCGCGCGAGGCGGGGTGGTGCGGATTGCCTTCGAGTTTCTTGATCGCGAGTGTTTCTTTTTCAACGTACGCAACAAGCCCGCACGCGGCTTCGCAGTTGAAGCAGGTGGTGGGCACGAGCATGTAGCGCTTTTCGACCTTGCGCGGCCACGCGGCGGGGTCGTACTCCACCCAGTCGTCCCACTGGTCCATGGGCGGGAAAGACTCCAGCGGCGTGGTCGTCATGTTCTCAGGATCGTGTGAACGCACGTGGTCAACTCCAGATCAACTCAGCGGGATGCGCGAGGCTTTTCAACGGGCCAGTATGGTGATTCGTCGGCCGACATCATCCGTTCATTCGTCCACCCACAATACTGCGGGTACGCTCTGCGGAACCGGCGTCGCACATTTGCATCGGTGTAAACCTCGATTCCGAGTACAGGCTTGAGGCGAGAGGCTGCTGTGCGGGCTGCAAGACGGCTCCGCCCACAGTTTACTTGTTGCCAGTTCGTACAAATCAGATGTCGCGGCGAGCGCACGCTGGCCAACAACGACTCTGGCAACACGTTGATGTGGAGATGTGCGCCGTTGTCGAGAGTGCATTTAAACCACTCAATCACTCCGATATCAGGGGGACCGACGTGACGACACGCCTCTGGCCGCGGCCAGCCAAGTACTCCCACGAATTCCGAAACGAGAATCTTCGTGTGTTTAGTAACCAAGGATTATCCGATGCGATCATGACTGCGAAATGCTGCTGTTTTCCATGGCTAGTTCATGACAGCGGCGGCAACTGGCCGGCGCGGATGAAGGCGTATTCGTAGAGGTAGAGACCGAGCAGAATCGGGATAATGACAGCGCCGGGCAGCAGCAGCGCCACGAGCGCCGCCAGCGCCACACCGATGATGAGCCCGCCTCTGAAGCACCCGAGCGGACCAAGGCGCACGACGCCGAGGAACCCTGCCGCCTGGCGGGCATTATCTGTTGCGTGCGAGCCATATCGCTCGTTGATCGAAAAGAGCGTGTGCGCCACGAGCGAGGCAAGCAGCACGATGGCTGCGACCGGCTCGATTCTGCCCAGCCACGTCCACGCGTCCTGTGTGAATGCGATGAATGCCGCGCTCCCCAGCATGACCGCCTGCGCAAGCAGGTGCGGCAGGAGCCACTTGCTTTCCCACAGGTCGCGCCCCTTGCACTGGGCGAAGAGGAACGCCGTGTAACCCGCGACGGCCAGGGCGATGGGGACGTTGATCCAGCGGACGATGTCGGCGGCGGCGTCGACCTCCACGAGCCGCAGCACGATCGCCAGCGGCGTGGTGACCATGTACAGGCCGAGGATGACGCCGCCCTTGACGAGCCAGCTCGTCCAGTTCGGCCGCGTCACCATGCGGTAGAACGCCCACGGCTTGGCGAGGTCTTCGACCAGCAGGAAACAGGTGATCGCGGTGAAGAGAAGCGCCACGACTTCGGGCATGTAGCGCTGTGCCCAGCTGCCGAACTCCAGTCCGAGGAACTGGCTGAAAGGCGCCAGGATGCCGGCGCCGGCCGCGATGCCCTTGGTGACGAGGTAGAGCGCCACCGGCCAGCCCCACTCGACCTTGTGCCCCGCGTCGAGCACTGTTCGCGCGTTGGGCGTGGTCGGCACCGACCCGGGCCAGGGGTCGAGCTTGTGCGGCGGGCGATCGCTCCAGATGTAGGTCTCGGGCCGCTCGGCGCTGCCGGGCTTGAGCGCCACATCCGACGCCCCGATATAGCGGACGTTGGGCCCCGTGCCCTGTTCAGGCCGACGGACTTTCGTCTCGCGATTCAGGATCATCAGCGAGATGCGCGATCCAGGATCATCCATGTCGCCGGACACGATCGCGCCGACCGGGCAGACGTTGACGCACGCCGGCTCGAGGTTCTTCTCGACTCGGTGGGCGCAGTAGTGACACTTCTCGACGGCCCCGAGGTCTTCGTTCAGATAGATCGCGTCATACGGGCACGCCTGCATGCACGCCCTGCAGCCGATGCAGGCGTCGCGGTCGAGATCGACGATGCCATCCTTGCGCTTGTCCAGAGCATTGACGGGGCAGATGGTCACGCAGGGGGCGTCGGTGCAGTGGTTGCATCGCTGGACGAGGAACATGCGGCGGATGTCGGGAAACAGCCCCTGCTCGGTGTACTTGACCGAGGTGCGAAACGAGCCGACCGGCACCTCGTTCTCCGCCTTGCACGCGACGGTGCAGGCGTGGCAGCCGATGCAGTCCTCGTGATTGATGACAAAGCCATACTGCATGGGTCCAGTGTATCGGCGCGGGGTGCAAAAGGTAGGGTCGGCCGCGCTGCGTCCAACTGCCGATAGAATGGGACGACGCGATCCGAATGTGACGCGCGCCGGACGTTCACCAGTCCGCACGGCGGACCCTACTCAGAGCGGGGCACCTCATGGCCAAGAAGAAATCATCCACGAAGTCGAAGCAGTCATCTGCCGTGCCGCAGACCTACAAGGATTTCATCACGAAGTATCCGGCCCTGGGTGAGTCGCACGAGCGCGTGGCCCGGACGGTGGACAAAGCGGGACCGCTGGATGAGAAGACACGGGCGCTGATCAAGATCGGCATCTGCATCGGAGCCGGGCTCGACTCGGCGCTGCGCAGCCACGTCCGCCGGGCCATGCAGGCCGGGGCGAGCGAGAAGGAGATCGAGCAGGCCACGCTGCTGGCGATGAATACGTGCGGCTTGCCGCGCACGGTGGCGGCGTGGTCGTGGGCGCAGCAGCAGTTTGCGCGCGGGGTGTGATGTGGGTGGCGTGGTCTGGAGGCCGGCTCTGCGGCCGGAAGGCCACGTGAGCGTGCGACAGATGTTCAAGGTCATTCGGTGAACAATGGTGCCTGCGCGTGGCCTGCGCTCGCAGAGCCTCGCTTAGACCACGGCATCCAATGGGCTCCCTGAGTATCGCGGCGACGCATGCATCGCCGCTAAACTGATGGCGCATGTTGCCGATGCCGGTCTACATCCTCGCCGGGGGGCGATCTTCGCGCTTTGGCAGCGACAAGGCGCGGGCTCTGCTCGGAGGCAAGCCGCTGATCGTGCGGCTGGCGAACCAGATCCAGCCCGTCGCGCGGGAAGTCACTGTCGTCGCCGAGGCGGCTGACAAGTACGCCGACCTCGGCTTGCGCACGATTGCGGATCGGCGCCCCGGTCTCGGGCCGCTCGCCGGAATCGAAGCGGCATTGTTTGACGCGCACCACATTTCGGACTGGATCATCATCTTCTCGTGCGATCTCACGGCAATTCACCCCGCGTGGATCGAACTGCTCGCGGCCGCCAGGCGTAGCGAATCAAAGGTGGCGACCTTCACAGAACCCGGATCGCGCCGATACCCGTTTCCCGGCGTCTACCACGCCGGATTGCTGCCGGCGGTGGCGTCATGCCTTGACGAGGGGCGTCTGGCGGTTCGCTCTCTGATCGAGAGCGTCGATCACTCCGATGTCGCGCTGCCAAGCGACTGGCCGCAGGTCGCGCAGGTGAACACGCCCGAACATCTGAAGCGGGCCGACGCGGCGGGCGAGTAGAACGGCAATCCGATCCTGCGGCGATCGCAGGAGATGATCAACAGATGCCGGAAACGCGGAGCGCGTGCATCTGTATACCTGTGCGGGCCGGCAGCGTTGCGCGCAGGCAGGTCGCACAGCCGCGCGTGCGGCCGCGGCCGCCGATAGGATCGCCATTCGAAACTCAGCGGACAGGAGCCACTGATGGCAGTTGACGTTCAGGGAATCGCACGCACGGTGGAGGACAAGAGCGCCTTCGTCAGCCGCATCGTCTCGGCCGTCGAGCAGCAGATCGTCGGGCAGCGCTACATGATCGACGGCCTGCTCATCGGCCTGCTCACCAACGGGCACGTGCTGCTCGAAGGCGTGCCGGGCCTGGCCAAGACTCTCACCGTCTCGACACTCGCGCAGGCCATTCATGCGAAGTTCCAGCGGTTGCAGTTTACGCCTGACCTGCTGCCGGCCGACCTCGTGGGCACGCTGATCTACAACCCGCGCGAAGGCGTCTTCACGCCGCGCAAGGGGCCGATCTTCGCCAACATCGTACTCGCCGACGAAATCAACCGCGCCCCGGCCAAGGTGCAGAGCGCTTTGCTCGAAGCCATGCAGGAGCGGCAGGTAACCATCGGCGACACGACCTACCCGCTGGATGATCCGTTCCTCGTGCTCGCGACGCAGAACCCCATCGAACAGGAAGGCACCTATCCGCTGCCTGAAGCGCAGGTGGATCGCTTCATGCTCAAGCTGAAGGTGACCTATCCGAGCAAGGCCGAAGAGCGGCAGGTGCTCGACCGCATGGCGTCAACCCAGGCAAGGGCGCCGATCGAGGCGGTCATCACGCTCGATGAGATTCGCGAAGCGCGGCGGGTCGTCGATCAGATCTTCATCGACGACAAGATCAAGGATTACATCGTGGACATCGTCCACGCGACGCGCCAGCCGAAGGAATACGGCCTGGACATCGCGCGGCTCATCGACTTCGGCGCTTCGCCGCGCGCGACGCTGGCTCTGACGCTGGC
Source organism: Phycisphaerales bacterium (assembly GCA_020852515.1). Classification (NCBI taxonomy): domain Bacteria; kingdom Pseudomonadati; phylum Planctomycetota; class Phycisphaerae; order Phycisphaerales; species Phycisphaerales bacterium. The sequence goes on along the minus strand of JADZAS010000011.1, from coordinate 239,067 downwards.
GGGCAAGGCGCGCGCGTTCCTGCAGCATCGCGGCTACGTGACGCCTCAGGACATCAAGAGCGTCGGCCTGGACGTGCTGCGCCACCGCGTCATCGCCAGCTACGAAGCCGAGGCCGAGGGGATGGACAACGATGCGATCGTCAAGAAGATCTTCGACCACGTGCCGGTGCCGTGAGTCCAACGATTGAACACGAAGGCACAACGACACGAAGGCGCAAAGAATCCAACGCATCAGAGTCGAGGAGTGGTTGATCGGTTGTGCATGACAGACCTGAGTCAGAAACAAATGGATCCCTGCGATTCTTCTTTGTGTCGTCGTGTCTTCGTGTTGAATGTTGAGCGAACGATCTGGTGATTCGGTGAGGAGCAATGCTCACAGAAGAACTCATGCGACAGGTTCGGCAGTTGCAGATCCTCACCCGCAGGGCGGTGAACGAGGACTTTGCAGGCGAGTACTCCAGCGCATTCAAGGGGCGCGGCATGGAGTTCGCCGAGGTGCGCGAATATCAGCCCGGCGATGACGTGCGCACCATCGACTGGAACGTCACCGCCCGCACCGGCACGCCGTTCGTCAAGAAGTTCGTCGAAGAGCGCGAGCTGACGATCATCTTCGCGGTCGATCTGAGCGGCTCGGGCCAGTTCGGCTCGGTGGATCGATTCAAGAACCGCACCGCGGCCGAGTTGTGCGCGGTGCTGGCCTACACGGCGATCGCCAACAACGACAAGGTCGGCCTGCTCATCTTCACCGACCACGTCGAGCACTTCATCCCGCCCAAGAAGGGCTCGCGCCACGTGCAGCGCCTCATTCGCGAACTGCTCGACTTCAACCCGCGCCGGCGCGGCACCGACATCGCCGTGTGCCTCGAATACCTCGGTCGCGTGCTCAAGCGCAAGGCCGTGGTCTTCGTCGTCTCCGACTTTCTCGACACGCACCGCCACGCCGAGCGCAACGGCCACAGCAACGGCAAGCCCGGCGGGCGGATGGTGGCCGACTTCGACACGGCGCTGCGGCTGCTCAACCGGCGCCACGACGTCATTGCCGTCCGCGTGACCGACCGCCTCGAACACGGCCTGCCGGCGGCGGGCCTGCTCGAACTGGAGGATGCCGAAACCGGCGAGCGGTTCTACTTCGACGCCGGCTCGCGCCGCGCGCGGCGGGAGTACGAGAGCCGCATGCGCGACACCGACCGCCGGCTGAGCGAACGGTTCCGCAGGCACGGCATCGATTACGTCGAAATCGAAACCGGCCGACCGTTCATTCAGACGCTCATGCAACTGTTCCGCAGAAGGGAGCGGCGGCGATGAGATCGGCGCGAATGTACAGTGTGATACTTGCCTGCTGCCTTGCTGGCGCGGGGTGCTCCCAGCGAGGCGACGCACCGCCGGCCGACAGTGCCGGCGAACCGGTCTCTCATCGCGTACAGGAAGGGCCGGTGCAGGCGAAGATCACCCTCGAGCCGCGCCAGGTGCGGACCTCCGGCTCGGTGGAGTTGACGATTGACGTGACGGCCCCGGCGGAGGCGAGCCTGAAGGCCGTGAGCATCGACGACTCGCTGCCGCAGGACTGGCGCATCGCCGACAGCCGGCACGTCACGCTCAGCACGAGCGCGGCGCAGCGCAAGGAACGATTCGAGTTCACCATCGAGCCGTACCTGCCCGGGCGGGCGGAGATCGCGCCTTTCGAAATCGTCTGCGATCTCAAGGGCGAAGCGAGCACGTCTGATGACCGCGTGGTGCTGCACTCGATTTCCGTGCCCCTTGAGGTGGTGTCGGAGTGGCCGCCGGGTGAGCAGTCGCCCCAGCCTGCAGCATTGCGCGGCGTGGTGGAGCCGGCCCCTGTGCCTTGGCCGTGGTGGGCGTGGGCGGGCATCGGCGGCGGCGCGCTTCTTGCGGCCGCGCTGGCGGCATTTCTGATCGCCCGAGCGCGGCGGCCCTCTGTGCCCGAACCGGTGCGGCGCAAGGCGCACGAGATCGCCCTGGCCGAGTTGGGCCGGCTCATCGCAGACGGCCTGACCGAGCGCGGGCAGTACAAGCTCTTCTACCAGCGCATCTCAGGGATCCTGCGCCGCTACATCGAAGATCGTTTCGGCGTGCGGGCGCCGGAGCAGACGACCGAGGAGTTCCTCGAAGCGGCGCGCGCGGCCCGGTTCACGTCCATCGATCGCAGCGACCTGGCGCTGCTGGAGGAGTTTCTCAATCACTGCGACATGGTCAAGTTTGCCGAACACGTGCCCGATCCAACGCAGATGAATGCGACGCTTGAAACTGTGCGCGCCTTCATCAACCGCACCCGGAGCGAAGATGCGATCATCGAACTGGCGCCGGATGGCTCGGCCCGCAGGCTCTCGACTGAGGAGGCGGTGGCGTGATGCCGCACTTCGCGACACCCTGGCTGCTGCTCCTGCTGCCGCTGGCGCCGCTGCTGGCGTGGCTGAGCTGCTGGCGCGGCCGCCGGCCGTCGCTGCGATTCTCGTCGCGCGCCCTGGTGGCCGGCGTGCGGCCGTCGTGGCGCACGCGCCTGCTGCCGACGCTGCCGATCATGCGCACCATCGGGCTGCTGTGTCTGATCGTGGCGCTGGCCCGGCCCCAGAAGGGCATCGGCGAAGTGCGCACTACGGCCGAGGGCGTCGCGCTCATGTTCGTGGTCGATCGCTCGTGGAGCATGAACCAGCAACTCGACCCGCGCCGCGGCACGACGCGCATCGACGTCGTCAAACGACTCTGCCGCGAGTTCATCGAAGGCAATGACCGCGGTCTGGAGGGCCGCCCGGATGACCTGATCGGACTGGTCACGTTCGGCCGCTTCGCCGAGACGGTCTCCCCGCTTGTGCGCATCCATGAAACCCTGGGCGATCTCATCAACTCGATTCAACTCGCGCATCCGCAGTCGGTAGACGCCGGCACGGCTATTGGCGAAGGCCTCGCGCTCGCCGCGGCCCGCCTCAAGGATGCCGAGAGCGAACTCGCCGAGCGCGAGAAGGATGAAACCGATCCCGACTTCAAGATCAAGAGCAAGGTCATCGTGCTGCTCACCGACGGCGATGAAAACGTGACGGAGATCGCAGCCCCACAGGCGGCGCGGCTGTGCGCCGAGTGGGGCATCAAGATCTACGCCGTGGGAATCGGCGGCGGCTCGGGCATGATGACCATCCAGACGCCCGATGGCGAGCGGCAGGTGTTTGCCGGCGGCGGCGCCTTCAACGAGCAACTGCTCAACCGCATCGCCGAAATGACCGGCGGCGCGTACCGCAGCGCGGGAGACGAGCAGACGCTCGATGACATCTACCGCGAGATCGACCGCCTCGAGAAGACGGAGATTCACTCGAAGGAATATACGTCGTACGAGGAGCAATTCGTGCCGTGGACGCTCGCGGCCGGGGCGCTGCTGCTCGCCGAACTGCTCCTGGCTTCCACGCTGCTGCGGAGGGTGCCGTGATGCATCTGGGAGACGATCGATTCCTCGTGGCGCTGTGGGTGCTGCCGGCGGTGGCGGTGGTGATGGGTTACTCGCTTTACCGGCGCTCGGTGCTGCTGCGCCGGCTGGCGGATGCGAAACTGCTGCCCGAGCTGGCCGCCTCGGCCAGCCGCGTGCGGCCGGTGTTCAAGTCGATCCTGCTGCTGGGCGCGCTGGGGGCGATCGCGCTGGGCCTCGCGCGGCCGCAGTGGAACGCCACGCCGCAGGAGGTCCGGCGCCTGGGGCGCGATGTGTGCTTTGTCATCGACGTCTCGCGCAGTATGCTCGCCGAAGACCTGGCGCCCAGTCGTCTCGAGCGCACGAAGATGTGGGTGCGCGACGCTCTGGCCGGCGTGCGCGGCGATCGCGTGGCCATCGTGGCCTTTGCGGGCTCGGCCGTTGTCAAGTGCCCCCTCACGCACGACTACGGCTTTGCGCGCATGGCGCTGGAGAACCTCGGGCCCGACAGCGTCAACCGCGGCGGCACGCTCATCGGCGACGCCATCCGCCTGGCTACGCGCGAAGTCTTCGACACCGACGAGGCCAGCCACAAGGACATTATTCTGATCACCGATGGCGAAGACATGGACAGCTTTCCCGTCGAGGCCGCACGGGCCGCGGGCGAGGCGGGCATCCGCATCATCGCCATCGGCATCGGCGATGAGAACGTCGGGACGCGCATCCCCATCACCGATGAATACGGCCGGCCATCATTCGTGACGCATGAAGGTAAGCCGGTCCTGTCGCGCCTGGATGCGAAGACGCTGCGGGAGATGGCGCTGGCGAGCCAGGGCGGGCAGTATCTCAACGTCTCGACCGGAACCATCGAACTGGACAAGGTGTATGAACAATTGATCAGGCAGGCGCAGCAGAGGGAGATGGCGACGACCGAAACGGTCCGATACGAAGAGAAGTTCCAGATCTTTCTCGGTCTGGCGCTAAGTCTTGTTTTCATGGAAGGGCTGATCAGTGGCCGCAAACGCACGACACTCTGAATGGCGGCGGTTCGTCGCGGCTTGCGCGGCCGGCCTGGCGCTGCTGGCCGGTGGAGCGGCGCTGGGGCAGGCCGATGCGCGGCAGCTCGTGCAGCAGGGCAACGAGCAGTATCGCGCCGGCGATCTGAAGCAGGCGGCGACGCTCTACGACGAAGCGATGCGCCGTGAAGACGCCCCCATCGAAGCAACCTTCAATAAAGCCGTCGCGCTTTCCAGTCTCGGTCAAATCGATGAAGCGATGGATCTGTTCCGCCAGGTCGAGGCGACGCGGCAGTGTCCGCCCGCGCTGGCGGATGCCGCGCACTACAACATCGGCCGGCTCCTGCTTGAGCAGGCGCAGCAGCAGGTGCAGCAGGATCCCAAGGCGGCGCTGTCCACGCTGCAGCGGGCGGAGGCGACGTTCCGCGACGTGGTGCGCCGCAGCCCCGATGATGTGGATGCGGCTCGCAACCTTGAGTTTGCCCGCATGGCACAACGTCAGATTGAGCAGGCGCTCGAGCAGATGAAGCAGATGCAGCAGCAGCGCCAGGATGCGGCCCAGCAGGCGGAGCAACTCGCCCGCCAGCAGCAGCAGGCTGCCGACCAGACCCGACAGCAGCAGCAACAGCAAGACCAGCAGCAGCAAGACCAGCAGCAGGGTCAGCAGCAGGGTCAGCAGCAGCAGACCCAGTCGCAACAGCAGCAGCAGCGGTCGCAGCAGGAGCAGGGCGAGTCGCAGACGCCGCAGACCCAGCAGGACGCGCAGCAGCAGGAGTCTCAGACGCCGACGCGCGAACAACTTGAGCAGATGCAGTCGCAACTCAATGAGCTGACGAAGCAGTTGCAGCAGCAGGTAGATGAGATGCTCGGGCAGCAGCAGGCGCAGCAGCAATCAACTCAGCAGGATCAGCAGGCCGGCCAGCCGGAGCAGGGCGGGCAGTCAGAGCCGGACCGGTCCAATGACGCCCGCGAGCAGTCGCAGAACCAGGTGCCGCCCGAGATGGCGCCGGTGGACCAGTCGGACGTGCGCGAGTCGCTCGAAAAAGCGCAGCAGTCGCTCGACGCCGCGCGGCAGGAGCAGGAGCAGGCTTCGCAGTCGCTCAGCGAGGACGAACTGGAGCAGGCGCAGCAGCACCAGCAGCAGGCGGCCGAGCACCTGCGCGACGCGGCGGAGCAGTTGCGGCCTGATGAGGGGCAGCCGTCACCGGCCCAGCAGCAGAACCAACAGCCGAGTGAGCAGGAGGGCGGCCAACAACCGCCCGAGGGGCAGCAGGCCCAACAGCCCCAGAGCGAGCAGCAGCAGGCGCCGGGTGCGCAGCCACAGGCCGGCCAGCCCGAACAGCAGGTGGACCCCGGCGAGCAGGCCGTGCAGTGGCTGCTTGATCGCGAACGGGAGAGACGCGAGATCCGTCAGCGGGCCGAGCGGGCGCGGATCCGTCGATCGCAGCCGGTGGAAAAGGATTGGTGACCACAGCATGAGTCGAAGATTTCGAGTGAGTTTCATCTGGGCAGTTCTGGTGGGTCTGCTGCTTGTGGCGCTGGCGCCGCGCGCTGGTCTGGCGCAGGTTGAGGTCAGCGCGGCCATCGCCGAGCGCAGCGTCTACGTCGGCCAGCCCGTGACGCTGCAGGTGAGCGTGAACGGCTCGCCGTCGCCGGCCGAGCCGGTCTGGCCGCGCCTTGACGGCATCGACGTGCAGCCGCGCGGCGGGCAGAACATCTCGCACTCATCCACGGTCATCATCAACGGCCGCCGGCAGGAGAATCACTTCGAAGGCTACATCTTCACCTACCAGGTCGTCTTTCAGCGCAGCGGCCTCCAGACCATCCCCGCGCTGAGCGTCACCGTGGACGGCCAGGAGTACCACACCAGCCCGCTCACCGTGAGCGTGCGCGAACCCCAGAGCCGCTCGGACGTGCGCCTGCGGCTCGAAGTGGACAACACCTCGCCATACGTCGGCGAAGCGATCGAACTGCGCGCCACGCTCTATCTGAGCGCGACGATTCAGAACGTGTCGATCCGCATGCCCGGGCTTGACGGCCGCTTCGAAACCTACGACTCGCCCGACGCGGCCCAGTTCGCCGGGCGCCAGGCGACGATCGACTTCCTCGGCAGCCGGGCGCGCGGCGAGCGGGGACAGGCGACGCTCGACGGCAACCAGTACGACACGTTTACCGTGCGCCGGCTGATCGTTCCGGTTGCGGAAGGCGAATTCGAACTCGGTCCGGCCACGCTCAGTTGCGAAGTCATCGTGCGGCCGTCAAGGTCGTTCTTTGAAGATGACCAGGTTGAGCGCGTGTCCGTTCCCTCCAACGCGATCCGACTCAACGTCAAACCGCTGCCCGCCGAAGGTCGCCCGGCGAACTTCTCCGGGCTCATTGGGCGCTACCGCATCTCTGCGGCAGCTTCGGCTGCGGATGTGAACGTCGGCGATCCGATCACGCTGACGATCCGGATCGGCGCGGACGGCGCCGTGCTGCGCGATCCTCGCATCGATCTGGCCCAGCAGCCCGGCTTTCGAGATCAGTTCCGCATCACGCCCTCGCACTCCGAGCCCGAGCGGCGCAACGGACAACTGATCTACGAAGAAGTCATCCGGCCGCTGCGCGATTCCGTGACCGAGATCCCGGCGATCGAATTGCCGTACTTCGACATCGAAACCGGGCAGTACGCCGTTGCTTCCTCCAACGCGATACCCCTGCAGGTGCGGCCGACGCGGATTGTGACCGCCGGTGACGCGGTCGGCGCCGAGGAGGACGGGCCGATGGGCAGCGACCTGCGTGATGCGGCCGGCGGGATCGAGTACAACTACGGCGCCGCCGAGTCGCTCATTGATCAGCGCTTCGTTCTCGCGGAGGCCCTCGAATCACCGGTGTGGATCGCGGCGCTGGGCGCTCCGCCGGCGCTGTACTTCAGCGCGCTGATGATGCTCATGTGGCGCAAGCGGGGCCGGGGCGACGAATCGATCCGTCGCCGTCGCCGCGCGCTTGGCGCCGCCAGACGCTCTCTTGAAGCGCCGCGCCCGGGCGAGTCGGTCGCCGACCAGGTGGGCGCCGCGCTGCGGCAGTACATGGCGGATCGATTCGACCGGCCCGCCGCGGGTCTGACGACCTCGGACTGCGTCACCCTGCTCGAGCCGATTGACGCCTCGCTGGCCCGGCGCCTCGATGAACTGCTGCACCAGTGCGACGAAGCCCGCTACAGCGGCGCAGCGCACGATCATGGCGACGAGTGGCGAGCCGAAGCCCTGTCGCTGCTCGTCCAGATCGATCGCGCCACCGCCCGGCGAGAGGAGGTGGCGGCATGACCTTCCATCGAACCCTGATGACGGTGCTCGCAATGCTGCTGCTCACGCTGCCCGCCGCGGCGCGGCAGCAAGAGCAGGCTGGCCAGGCGCCCGCCGACGCCGCAGCGCTCTTTGCCGAGGCGCAGGCCGCGTTCGACAAGGGGCTCGACGAGCGCGCCAAGGACTCGCCCGATGCGACGGCGTCATTCGAGCGCGCGGCATCGACCTGGCAGCGCATCATCGACGAGCATGGCATACACAACGGCCGGCTGCTCTACAACATCGGAAACGCGCACCTGTTGTCGGGCGAAGTGGGTTCGGCGATTCTCGCCTACCGCCGGGCCGAGCAATACATCGCCGGCGATCGCCACCTCGTGTCAAACCTCCAGCAGGCGCGCCGGCGCGTCAGAACGCACATCGAGCCCAGGGCCGCCAGCCGCGTGCGCGAAGACCTGCTCTTCTGGCATGATCAGTGGTCTACGCGCGCGAGGTTGCTCCTGCTGGTCATTTTCTCCGGCGTGATGTGGCTCTGGGCGCTGGCGAGGCTGAGCAGGAGCAGGCGCGCCTGGCCGCGCTGGCCCGCGTGGGCCGCCGGCGTGGTCGCCGCGGCCTTGGTCATCTCGCTCACGGTCGAGCATCTCGGCATCGACCGCGAGCCGCAAGGCGTGGTCATGCGCGACGTCACGGGACGACTGGGGCCGTCGGAGATCGGTTACCAGCCGAGTTTCACAGACCCGCTGGCCGAAGGCGTCGAGTTCAGCGTGATCGAAGACCGGCGCGACTGGCTGCTGGCGCGGCTGGTGGACGGCCGCGAAACCTGGTTGCCGCGACAGGCCGTGACGCTGGTGAACTGATCCCGGTGTGTTTTGTGTTTAATCAGGCGCGGAGCGCCGCATCCATCTGGGCTTTGATCGTCGCGAGGCGCTGTTCGTTGCCGCCGCCGACTTCGGCCGTGCACCAGCCGGTGAAGCCGATCTCCCGCAGAGCCGTCCGCACCGCCGGCCAATCGACGTCGCCTTGTCCGATCTCGGCCCAGCCGCCGGCGACGCCCCAGTCTTTCACATCGCACTTGGTGATGCGCCTGCCCAGCGTGCGGATCCACTGCTCGGGCCGGCCGTACTTGCGGTGGTTGCCGATGTCAAAGTACGAGCCGACCCATGGGCTGTTGATGGCGTCGAGGTAGGCGGCGAGTTGCTCGGCGCTCTGGTCGTTGCCGCCATCGTGGTCGTAGCAGAATCGATTCCAGACGTTTTCGACGAGGATGTGAATGCCCAGTTCGGCGGCAAGGGGAAGCGCCTTGTGGATATGCTCGATTGAGCGGTCCCAGCACTGCTGCTGGTTTTCGTTTTCCTGGTTGCCGGCAACGCCGGGAACGAGCAGCACCGACGAGCCGCCGCACTGCTTGCTGTAGCGGATCGCCGTCTCGAGACCCTCCCGACCTTTCTCGCGCACGGCGGGATCGGGATCGGACAGGCGCACGTTCCAGTGGATCGAATCGACGACGCCATGCACGGGCAGGCCGGTCGCTTCGCTCGCGGCCCGAACCTCCTTGATGTCCGGCCCGCCGGGGCTGTCGAGTTCGACGCCGTCGAATCCGATCGACTTGAGGATGCGGAACTTCTCCAGGATCGGCGCGTCGATGTTGACCATGCCCCACTTGACGGCGAAGCGCAGTTGCAGCGGCTCGTCGGCCTTGTAGAGGCGCGAAGTGGCGGTTGATGGCTGCAGCATCGACGACGAGGATGCCGACGTCGCGGCGAGCAGCGGGCTCGTCGCGCCGGCAGTGACGACAGCGCCACCCATTGCGAGAGCCTCACGCCGCGAGATCGAGATGTGCTGGTTCATGCGAAATCGTAGCAGAGGGCGCTAAGCCCCGAGCACCATGTTGATCCGGTCCATGACCGCTTCGTGCAGTTCGATCTCGGCAGCGCCGATGTTCTCGAGCAGTTGCTCGGGCCTGCTCGCGCCCACGATGCAACTGCTCAATTCCGGCCGGCGCAGGCACCACGCCAGCGCCAGTTGCGACGCGGTGCAGCCCATGCCTTCGGCGACCTTCGCGAGATCCGCGGCCTTGCGGAGATTCTCTTCGGTCATGCGCGGCCGCATCCACTGGCCCTGCTTCTCGTCGGCAGCGCGCGTGCCGCCGGCGGGCGGCTGGCCGGGCTTGTACTTGCCCGTCAGAATGCCCTGAGCCAGCGGGCTGAAGACGACCACGCCGAGCCCCAGATCGGCGCACGTTCCGAGAATGTTCTTCTCCACGCCGCGCTCGAGCATGTTGTACACCGGCTGGTTCGATGCGGGCCGATGCCAGTTGTGCTCGTCGCAGATCGAGACCGCTTCGCGGATCTGGTCGCTCGTCCACTCGCTCACGCCCCAGTAGTGCACCTTGCCCTGGGTGATGAGGTCGTTCATGGCGCGGCAGGTCTCGTGGAGCGGCGCGTTCGGGTCGTAGCGGTGGCACTGGTAGAGATCGATGTAGTCGGTGCGCAATTCGCGCAGCGACCGGTGGCACTGTTCGAAGATGTGCTTGCGCGACAGGCCGCGATCGTTGACGCCGGGGAAGGGGTTGTCGCCGTAGGGAAAGAAGACCTTGGTGGCGAGGACGTAGGTGTCGCGGCGGAATGGAGCGAGGGATGCGCCGACGACGGCTTCGGCCTCGCCGTTGCCGTAGACGTTGGCGGTGTCGAAGAAGTTGACGCCGTTCTCGTAGGCGGTGCGGTGCAGGCGGGCGGCGAGTTCGGCTCCCTGCTTGCGGACGGTCAGCCACGAGCCGAAACTGATCGTCGAAACCTGCACACCCCATTGGCCCAGCCGGCGATACTTCATGGCGCTCTCCCGTCAGTGCGACCCGTGCGGTCGGCGATCGGTCAATGTCGATTCTATCGTCTCGGCAGTGAACGGGTCGGCCGAACATGACGAAGCGCTCAATCCCCGCACCCTGCTGACCGCCTACGCGATGGGGTACTTCCCCATGGCCGAGCCGGAAACGGGCGAGATCCACTGGTACAGCCCCGATCCGCGCGGCCACATCCCGCTCGATGGGTTTCGCGTGTCCGACTCGCTTCGCAAAACAGTTCGGCGGAGCGTGTTCGAGCTGCGCGCGGATACGTCGTTCGAAGAGGTCATGCGGCAATGCGCCCTGCCGCGCCCCGGGCAGCCCGAGACCTGGATCAGCGAAGAGATCGTCGCCGCCTACGCCGGTCTGCATCGGCGCGGCTGGGCGCACAGCATTGAGGCGTGGCGCGAAGGGCAACTCGTCGGCGGCTTGTATGGCGTGTCGATCCACGGCGCGTTCTTCGGCGAATCCATGTTCAGCCGGCCCGAGATCGGCGGCACCGATTCAAGCAAGGTCTGCCTCGTCGCGCTCGTCGAACACCTCCGCCGGCGCAAGTACACGCTGCTCGACACGCAGTTCGTCAACACGCACCTCAAGCAGTTTGGCTGTATCGCCATTTCGCGCGAGCAGTGCATGCAGCGACTCGAGCGCGCCCTGCTACAGAGCGACGTATCGTGGGGAGCGTTCTGAAGCGTCAGGCCGCGATGCGCTCGGGCTGCGGCTTGACCCAGGTGTGAATGATCGGGTCGGCGGGGTCTTCGGCGGGCAAGTCGCTCGCCGCATGGAACTGCACCGCCACCGCCTGGCTGAAGCGGTCGATCGCCATGACGCGCACGACGCGCGAGGGCACGAAGTCGCCCAGCGCCAGCACGCGCCGCGTCGCATCGTCGGCGTCGATCGCCACGTCGAGGCGGTCGCCGCTCATCACCGGCATCGAGCGCTGCACCTTGAGCAGTGCGCCCGACGCGGAGACGTTGCACGTCTGCGCCGGGTGGTAGCGCTGAGCCCGGGGGTCGAACACCTTCGCCGCGTGCGCAGCGCTGATGCGCGGACTCGTGCGGCGGTCCTGGCCGGTTGCATCGAATGTCGCCATGGCCCTGTCCTCGATGTGGAGGCGGATCGGAAGCCCATGTGGCTATCGGATCATCTCCAGCCCGACTTGCGTCCGGATATCGGCTCGGGCCGAGAAAAGAGCGAAACCAGCGAGCATGACGCGCCTGAAGCGCCGGCTTGGCGGGCGGATACCTCAGGCCTTGTCCGGCTCGGTCATCGACCGGGCGTCGAGCAGCTTGTCGAGCGTCTTCTCGTCAACGAGATTGTGCTGCCGGCAGTACTCGCGGATCGTCACGCCCTCGTTGAACGCGGCCTTGGCGGCCTTGGCGGCGTTGTCGTAGCCGATGACCGGCGCGAGTTTGGTGCACAGCATGAGCGACTTCTCGACGAAGCCTGTTGCGATCTTCTCATTGACCTCCAGGCCGATGACGAGCTTGTCGGTGAAGGCGTTGGAGACGTTGGCGAGCAGGTGAATGCTCGACTGCATGTTGTCGGCCATCATGGGCATGGCGACGTTGAGTTCAAACAGAGATCCCACGCCGCCCAGGCCGCCGATGGTGATCGCGGCGTCGTTGCCGATGACCTGGCAGGCGACCTGCATGACGGACTCGCACATGACGGGGTTGACCTTGCCGGGCATGATCGACGAGCCGGGCTGGGTGGCGGGCAGGGCGAGTTCAAAAAGGCCGCAGCGCGGTCCCGAGCCGAGCCAGCGGATGTCGTTGGCGATCTTGCTCAGGGAGACGGCGATGGTCTTGAGTTCGCCCGACGCTTCGACGACGCAGTCGCGCGTGGACTGGGCTTCGAAGTGATTCTCGGCTTCGGCGAAGTTCACGCCCGTTGCTTTGCTGAGCAGGTCGGCGACCATTGAGCCGAATTTCGGATGCGTGTTGATGCCCGTGCCCACGGCCGTGCCGCCGAGGGGGAGATTTTCAGCCAGGCGCTGCATGGCACGCTTGGCGCGCGTGACGGAGTACTCAGCCGCGGCCGCGTAACCCGAGAACTCCTGGCCGAGCCGGATCGGCGTAGCGTCCATGAGATGGGTGCGGCCGACCTTGACGATCTTGTCCCACGCCTTGGCCTTCTTCTTGAGTTCCTTGGCCAGCCGCGTGAGTGCGGGGATGAGATCGCGATCGATCGAGACCGCCGCAGCCACCTGCATGGCCGTCGGAAAAGTGTCGTTGCTCGACTGCCCCATGTTCACGTGGTCGTTGGGGTGCACCGCGTTCTTGTGATCGCGCGAGCCGATGGGCTTCTTGGCGGCGATGCACGTGAGGTTGGCGATCACCTCGTTGACGTTCATGTTTGTGCTCGTGCCCGAACCGGTCTGGAAGATGTCGATGGGAAACTCGCGGTCGTGCTTGCCTTGCGCGATGGCTTCGGCGGCCTTGATGATCGCCTTGGCGCGCGGCTCATCGAGCTTCTTGAGCGAGAGGTTTGCCTCGGCGCACGCTTTCTTGAGCAGGCCGAAGGCGTGGATGACCTCGGCGGGCACGGGGCGATGCGAGATCGGGAAGTTCTCGACCGCTCGCTGCGTCGTGGCGCCGTAGAGCGCCTCGGCCGGGACGGTCATTTCACCCATCGAATCTTTTTCAACGCGCGTGGCGGTCATGGTTCACCCCTGTGAAAGGAAAAGCGGTTGACGATTCCCGTTTGCTGAAAGTGTACAGAGATCCGCGTCTGGGGACGAAGGCGAACAAGTAGGGTGAAGTGCTCAATTGCGCGGGTTGCGAGGGGCGTGCTGCTGCAGAAACTCCACAAGCGGCGGAAGGTCGGTCTTGACGGTCTTCCAGACTTCATGGAGATCGACGTTGTGATACTGATGGATCAGGATGTCGCGCATGCCGGCGATCTGGTTCCAGGGAATCTCCGCGTGCCGCTGCTGAAATGCGATGCTCAACCGCTTGCACGCCTCGCCGAGGACGAGCAACTGGTGCAGCACGGCAGACTGAGTCTTGAAATCGCCCTGGAACTCGACGAAATCGGCCGAAGAGAGAAACTCGATGGCGAGTTCAGCGGCGCATCTCATGTCCACCAAGACGGCCTGGTCATCATGCTGCATACACCCGCTCCGCGGATCGGAGGATTGCCTCGCGCCGGATCCAGTTCGGGCTCGCCTCAACCGAACGTCGCGTGACGAGATCGACTCTCCGATTCACAAGGGCAGCGAGTTCATCGCGCATCTGCACGTGTTCGAGCAGGCCCCAGTCGGCATCCGGCTCGAAGGCGACCAGAAAGTCGAGATCGCTCTCTTGTGCGAAGGTGTCTTGCAACGCCGAGCCGAACAAGGCCATCTCAGCAATCCGCCACCTGCGACAGAAGGCGACAATCTCACGCATCGGCAGGTCGGCTCGTTCAAACGGCATCGCTCGTACTCCGCTGCTGAGTTATAGATCGCCCGGTTCGATGCGGCAGGTGCCTTCGCGGACCACGGCCCGGGCGGCCGCGCACGACGCGGCGCGTGCCGCGTCAACAAGCCCCGCACCGCGTGCCAGGCCGGCCGCCATCGCCGCGACCACCACGTCTCCCGCTCCGCTCGTGGAAATCGGCCGCTGGACTTCCGCATCGAAATGCCCCAGCCTCGCACCTTCGCGGTCGAACAGCGTCATACCCTCCGCCCCGCGCGTGATGAGCACGGCGGCATCCAGCGCCGTGGCCAGCGAGCGGCCCAGTTCGTCAATCGTCTGACAATCGAGGTCGTTTTCCCGGGCAAACTGCCTCGCCTCGTGCTCGTTGGGCGTGAGCAGTGTCGCGCCCCTGAACCACGCCATCGACTCGGGCTTGGCATCCACGATTACGGGCAGCCCGGCCGCAGCGGCCGCGTCGAGCAGTTCGCGCGCGAGTTCGGCAGTGATCAACCCCTTGCGATAGTCGGAGATCACCACCGCGCCGCACCGGGCCATCTGCTCGCGCGCGGCGTCCAGAGCCTCGGCCGCGGCGCGGTCATCGACGGGTGTGATGTCTTCCACATCCAGCCGTGCGAGCATCGCGGGCTGGCCCCCGGCAAGCACGCGCGTCTTCTCGATCGTGCAGCGGCCCTCTTCGATCCATCGCGCCTGCATCCCGAGCCGCTCCGCCTCGTCGCGCAGAAAACGGCCCGGCTCGTCGTCGCCGATCAGGCCGATGATCCGCGTGCCGCCCCACGCAGCGCAGGACGCGGCGACGTTCATCATGCCGCCCAGTGTCCGCTCCACGCCGACCCAGTCGAGGACCGCCACGGGCGCTTCGTCGGAGATGCCCACCGGCTCGGTGCGCAGATATGCATCCACCATCGCGTCACCAATGAGCAGGATGTCGCGCGGCTCACTCACGATCACATCTCCGAAGCCGAGGGATGCAGCCGGCCCTGCGAGTCGAGGCGGCTGTCGAGCATGTCGCACAGCACGTGGATGATGAAGAGGTGCGCTTCCTGAATGCGTGCAGTGCTTTCAGAAGGCACGATGATGGCCACGTCCGCCAGGTCCGCCATGGCCCCGCCGTCGCGCCCCGTGAAGGCGATCACGCGCGCCCCGCGCTGCCGCGCCCGCTCCATGGCGCGCACGACGTTGGGCGAGCGCCCGCTGGTGGACAGGCCGATGACCACGTCACCTTCGCGACAGAAGGTCTCGATCTGCCGGGCGAAGACATCCTCGTAGCCGTAGTCGTTGGCGAGGCAGGTGGTGAGCGAATCGTTGGCGCTGAGCGAGATGCTCGGCAGGCCGGGGCGGCTCTCGCGGAAGCGGCCGGTGAGTTCGCCCACGAGGTGGTTTGCCTCGGCGGCGCTGCCTCCGTTGCCGAAGATCAGCGCCTGCTTGCCCTCGTTGTACGCCTCCATGAGCAGCCGCGCCGCCCGGTCGATCGTGGGCAGATGCTCATCGCGAATGCGCGAGAAGACTTCAATGCCGTCGGCCACGTGCGTTTCGATTTCGCGATAGCCCAGCCGCAGCAGCGATTCGAGATCGAGCCGCTTGGGCCCGGGCTGGCTCGCGGCGAGGCTCGCCCCGCTGCACGCGAGCATTCCCGCCTCCCTCGCGCTGGCGCCGATGGCGGTGAGCGCGGCATACACGCCGGACACGACGTACCCGATGCCGCGCCGGTCGGCCATGGCGTGGGCGGGCACCGTCAGCGGATGCACCTCCGTCTTGGCAGGCACGTCTTCGCCGCGGCAGGCAATGACCGCTCCCTGCCGGCCCAATGTGAGCAGCACGTTGGGCGCGACGGCATCGCACAGGCGCCGCAGCCGCTCGATGTGATCGCCACTCTCGTCAAGCCCGCACGCCCCGGCGATCTGCCGCGACTCGCGCTCGTTGACGATGAGATGCTCCGCCTCGCCTGGCGCGGGGTGCCCGGCCGAGCCGGCGGCGTCGTACACCAGCGGCACGCCCTGCGATCGGCACCACTGCGCGATGAATTGCACGTCATCGCGCGTGATCGTCTCCGGCTCGCCGGCGACGATGCAGACGCAATCGAACGCGGGCCGCACGTCTTCGCCGCCCGTCAGTCGCTTGAGCACCTGGCGCAGCTGGGGCAGTGAACCGGGTTTCCAGCCGCGCCGGACCTGGAGCAGCTGGCGGCCCTGGGCGAGGTATCGGAAGAGTTCGGGCGTGCGGAAGTCGGGGTCGTTGCCGCCGGCGTCGAGCAGCGTCACGCCGGATTCGGTCAGGCACTGCCGCATGGCGCTGCCCGGCGCGGCGGTACCGACGGGCGCCAGCAGGCTCGCCTGGGCGCCGAGGTTGGCGATGGTCGCGGCCGTCAGCGCCGCCCCGCCGGGGTGGACGCTCGCGTGCTCGACGCGGTAGACGGGCATGGGGTAGTCAGGCGCGAGCCGGCTCACGGCGCAGTGCACATCGCGCTCCGCCACGGCCGGCCCGATGACCAGCACCCGCGCCGAGCGGAAGCGATCCACGTAATCCAGAAACCGGTCCCGCCGAATCATCGCCAATGGTAGGGGCAGAGCAGGATTGCGGAGCGGACGGCGAATGGGTCGCTCACCCTCCCGACTCCGCCGGGGGGACGCTCTCCGAGCCGGTAGCTCGACTGCGACGCATCGGCGCCAGCTCGAAACCGTTCCGCGGAATGCTGATCAAATCAATGTCATCCTGGGTCCCCGGTATCCCGTCCTTGCCAATCGTGACGAGTTCATAGCCTCGTGCCTTAGCCGGGTTGATGACGTATCGGAGAGGGCGGTTCCATGCGTCGACGAGATTTTCGCCAGTTACGCCGGCCTTGGCGAGCGACGCGGGAGGTGTGCCATCGGACTTTCGACGCAGCTCGATCAACTCTACAGCGCCTTGGGAGCGCATCAGAAGTATCACATACTCACCAGCGGTCAGGTTGTACTGGCGCATCCCTGCGAGTGCTGGGGCGAATGCCGTCCAGAAGAAGCTGGTCCAGGCCGCCAGACACAACGTCCCTATGAGCAATCCGACAGCGCCGCACCAGCGAGGGCGGACCGGGACGAGCAGGAGCAGCGGGCAGGGCAGCAGGAAGCACGCCGGGCTTCCGACCGTGGCAACCACCACCATTCCCAGGCCGACGGATCCGACAAGCGATCGCTCGTTGCGGCGCTCAGCAGCGTTGGATGTGGTACCAGCGTGACCTGACAGCGCGCCACTGTCGTTATCGAGCGACATACCCGCAGCCTACTCAAACCGATGGAAGATCGCGTTGCTCTCGCTGCAGGCGGCGCGGTCGAGGGCCTGGAGGATCACCGTGACGCCGCGCGCTGCGCCGGGGACGAACACGCTCAGCGACGCTTCGCCGTTGCCATCCGCGATCGCGCTGCCGATGATCGTCGGCTGCTGCAGGAAGATGACCACCTCCGGGCAGCCGGGCACCGGCGTCTGACCCTCGCGCAGGGCGTACGCGAAGAAGACCTCGTGCCCCGGCTGGGCGCCGTAGACGCTCAGCGTGTTGTTCACTCCCGCGCGGCCGGGCGATGGCGGGTTCTGCACCAGCACGCCCGGGCCATCCATCTGCACCGCCCACCAGAAGTTCGCCGGCGGATTGCCGCTGAAGTAGTACAGCCCGCCCGGCGGGTTCTGCGAGAAGATGTCTTCGCTCGTGCCGACCACCGGCGGGTGGCACAGCACCGCGTAGGTGTTCGAACTGTCGAACGACACGCCCATCCACACATCCTGCGGCACCGGCAGCGGCTCGGGCGGATCGAAGCGCACGCCGATGAGAGAGATCGCGCGCTTGGGCAGATTGGGGATGACGTACGTGGCCAGCAGGTTCGCTCCGTTGCCGGGGTAGACTGAGTTGGCCGGGTCGTTGTCGTAGACGGTTACCGTTGCGGTGATTGTGCCCCCACCGACGAAGCCGTGGTAGTAGGCGAAGTGGAGCGAGACGATGTTGCCGCCGCGGTCCATGTGCAGGTCGTCGGCCATCTCGACGTTGGCCTGGCCCGGCGCGTAGGTGCGAAGGTTGAAGTTGACGGAGTTGTCGTAGACGGTGATGCCGTAGGCCGGCGACTGCCCGCCGACGTAGATCTCCTGAACGCCGACCGGTTCGACGAGTTGAACGCGCGAGGGGTCAATGACGGTCTGGGCATGGGCAGCGCCGGCGAGAAGCGCGGCGGCGAGTGCGGTGAGGTTCAGGCGGCGGGTCATCGTGAGTCTCCTTCATGCTGGTGGCTTCGTCGCATCGATGCGCGATGCGGCCGGTGCTGGTAGAGTACCCGATCGGAGGGCCCGGCCGCAAGACCCTGCGAAACAACCTCGGCGAAAAACACCGAAGCAGGGGGCCTCGCCACCCGGACCACTGGACCGCTGACGGCAACGCCCATTCAATGCCGAAGAGAAACGGCACGCCAGTTCGAGCCACGGAGGGCTTGGTTCATGACTTCCCTGTTCGCTCCCGCCCCGATCGATCCCGACATGCCATCAAAAAAGAACAAGAAGCCGCCGCGACTGCGACTGGCCGGCGACTCTGATGCGAGCAGCGCCGACGCCGCGCCGGCCAGATCCGGCCGCAAGGAGAAAACCCGCACCCGCGCCACGGCCGAATCCATGGCCGCGAGCCAGCGCGAGATCTCCGTCTCCGAGTTCTTCGCCAAGAACCGCCACCTGCTCGGTTTCGACAACCCGCGCAAGGCCCTGCTCACCACCGTCAAAGAGGCCGTGGACAATTCGCTCGACGCATGCGAAGAGGCCGGCATCCTGCCCGACATCCACGTCGAACTGCTCCAGGTCGATGAGAACCGCTTCAAGGTGACCATCCGCGACAACGGGCCGGGCATCATCCGCAAGCAGATCGACAACATCTTCGGCAAACTGCTCTACGGCTCGAAGTTCCACCGCCTCAAAATGAGCCGCGGTCAGCAGGGCATCGGCATCTCCGCCGCCGGCATGTACGGCCTCATGACCACGGGCAAACCCGTGCTCATCATCTCCAAGACGAAGAAGAACAAGCCGGCCCACGAAGTCGTGCTCAAGATGGATACGAGCAAGAACAAGGCCGACGTCGTCAGCGAAACCGAACACCCCGAAGATGATCAGCTCTTCGCGGAAGGTCACGGCACGCAGGTGACCATCGAACTCGAAGGCAAGTACCTCAAGGGCCGCCAGAGCATCGACGAATACCTCGAGCAGACGGCGATCGCCAATCCGCACGCGCGGATCACCTACGTGCTGCCGACCAACGAGCGCGTCGAGTATGCGCGGACGGTCGATGAACTGCCGCCCGAGACGGAAGAGATCAAGCCGCACCCCAAGGGCATCGAACTGGGCACGCTGATCCAGATGCTCGAGCGCACTGAGACGACGCAACTGGGCGCGTTCTTCAAGAACGAGTTCTGCCGCGTCGGGCCGAGCGTGGCCAAGGAGATCTGCGCCAAGGCCGGCCTGACCGATCGCACGTGGATCAAGCAGGTCGGGCACAGCGACGCCGAGCGCCTCTACAAGGCGATCCAGGATGTGAAGATCATGGCCCCGCCGACCAACTGTGTGCAGCCCATCGGCACGCGCACGCTGCTCGCGGGCCTGCTCAAGGAAGTGAAGGCGGAGTTCTACTCAGCGAGCACGCGGCCAGCGGCGGTCTATCGCGGCCGGCCGTTTGTCATCGAAGCGGCCCTGGCCTACGGCGGCGACCTGCCCGCCGAAGACCAGGCGCGCGTCATTCGCTTTGCCAATCGCGTGCCGCTGCTCTACCAGCAGTCGTCCTGCTCGTCGTTCAAGGCGGCGGTGGAGACGAACTGGCGCAACTACGGCATGACCCAGCCGCGCAACTCGCTGCCGGTCGGCCCGCTGGTCGTGATGATCCACATGGCTTCGGTGTGGGTGCCCTTCACGAGCGAGAGCAAAGAGGCGATCGCCGACTACGACGAGATCCGCAAGGAGATGCGCCTCGCTTTGCAGGAGTGCGGCCGCAAGCTGCAGACGTATCTCAATCGCCGGCGCAAGATGCGCCGCGAAGGCGAGCGCCGCGGCGCGTTTCTGCGCTACATCGGCGAGATCAGCCGCGCCTGCGAATCGATCACCGGCGCCGATGGCCAGGCGCTCTACGACGCCCTGATGAAGCAGGCCCAGCGCCGCACGGCCGAGGCGGATTACGTGCTCGACGATTCGGGCAACGTGGTCGATGACGGCGGGCGTCTGGCCGAAGACGACGGCGTGATCATCTGCGAAGACCGCCGGGCGCCGATCAACCTGGCCGCGGAAGAGGAGGGCAGCGCCGATGGCGACCTCTTCGGCGAGGAACAGCCGGGCCAGGACGCGGAGTCAAACGGCAAGAAACGTCGATCGAAACGTAAGACGAAGAAGAAGTAAGCCGGCTGGGACGACAGCCCGGGGCGCCGCCTCGGGAACAGATCGGGCGGTGCGCAGCAAAGCCCTGAAAGGGCGATCCAGCCGCTGGTGCGCCATGACGCTGCGCCGAACGTGGTGCATTTGTCCGCGCTCGTGCTTTTGGTTGGTCATGACGCGGCCCGCGTCGCTTTCGCACTGCGGCTGCCGATACAATCCGCACCTTGATCGACCAGCACCTGCACGCCATCGACTGGTCCATCCTCGTGGTCTACATGCTGGGCATGATGGCCATCGGCGGGTTTCTCCTCACCCGCATCTCCGGCTTCAAGCAGTATTTCCTCGCCGACGGCATGCTCACCACGCCGCTGCTCGTGTGCACGCTGGTGAGCACGTACTACGAACTCGACGTCACTTTTGCCGTGAGCGAGCAGGGGTACTACTACGGCCTCGTGTCGTGGTTCTGGCTCAGCCGACCGTATTACCTGTGCATCATCATCGGCGCTTTGCTGCTGGCGCCGCGCCTCAAGAAGTTTGACTGCATCACCCTGCCGGACCTGCTCGAGCAGCGCTACGGCAAGGCGACGCGCATCGCCGGCGCCGCCGCGTGCTTCATCTACAGCCTGCCGATCACCGCCCTGGCCGGCATGACGATCATGTTCACCATGCTCGGCTGGAACAAGGCCGAGGCGCTGCTGGTCTCCATGGGCATCTGCGCCGCCTACACCGCGATGGGCGGCCTGTGGGCCGACGCTATCTCCGACACGATCCAGTTCGTTCTCATGTGCGTGGCCCTGGCGATTGCGATCCCCATCGCGCTCAAGTGGGTCGGCGGGTTTGAATCCTTTGATGTGCTGCCCGCCGAGCACATGACGGCTACCGGCGGCCTGCGCTGGGGCATCATCCTCGCGTGGTCGGTGGGGGCGCTGACGATCTTCGTCGAGCCGGCGTTCTACCAGCGCATCTTCGCAGCCAAAGACAGCAGGTCGATCATCTACGCGATGCTCATCGGAATCGCGCTCTGGGCGGCCTACGACTGGGGCGTCACCGTCGTGGGCATGATCGCCCGCGTGGCGGTGGAGAAGGGAATGCTGGCCGAGGATCTTGAAGGCAAGAAGGCGCTGATGGCCGTGTGCATGCAGACGCTGCCCATCGGCCTGCGCGGCCTGTTTCTCGGCGGCGTGCTCGCCGCGGCGATGTCGAGCACCGATACCTACTCGCTGCTGGCCAGCGGAAATCTCGTGTACGACATCTATCGCCCGCTGCGCCGCAAGCCGCTTACGGACAGGCAGCTCATCCTGCTCACGCGCATCGGCATCTTCGCCGTGCTGCTGCTGGCCTCGTGGATGTCGCTGCTCTTTGAGCGCATCACCGACGCGTGGGTGTTCATGAGCGGCGCGCTCGCGTCGGTGGTGCTCGTGCCGGCTCTTGGCGCGATCTTCGGCCGGCCGCCGCGCCTGGCCGGGTGGCTGAGCACGTGCAGCGGGCTGGTCGTCTACGCGGCGTACCACACGGTCGTGGCGATCTACGGGCAGTACGACGAAGAGTACGAATCCGTGTTCTGGACCGTGGCCGGCTTCGACGCCTGGCGCGAGTACGCCGTGCTCTTCGCTCTGCCGGTCTCGGCGGCGGGTTTTGGCGTGGGCCACGTGCTGGGGAGGAAGGAGCCATGATGCAGTGGGCGACGTGGCTTTCGGTCATCATCCTCGGCCCGGGCGCCGCGGCGGTGTTCGTGTGGTTTCTCGTGGACCTGAAGCGCATCCTGCCGAAAGGCAAGGACGCGACGGGCGACTGATGCAGCGCGTGTGGGCCGCGCGCGATGGGGCCCTGGAAGGGCGATTCAACCAGCGGGCGCGGCGATCACGCGAAGACGGGGCGCCGGCTATCATCGGGAGCAGGCATGAAAGAGCAGTTGCTACAGCATCGCGGCGAGTTGGCGGAATTGTCCCGCCGCTTTGGCGTGCGCCGGCTCGAAGTTTTTGGCTCGGCGACTGGATCCGAATTCGATGCGCAGCGCAGCGATATCGACTTTCTTGTCGAGTTCCATCCGTCAGTTCCGCGAACCCACTATGAGAGCTATTTCGGATTGCTCGAAGCCCTTGGGCGACTGTTTGAGCGACCGATCGACTTCGTCGAGCCGCAGACCGTCCGAAACGCAGCGATGAAGCGCCGGATGGAGGAGAGTCGGACGCTGCTCTTTGCCGCATGATCCTGAAAAGTATCTCGAAGATGCGCTCGACTCGTGCAACTTCCTGAATCGTGTGGTTCGTGCTCACGGAGAGGGTGCCGGAATTGGCGGGGCAGTTGCGGACCTTGCTCCATGGCGACAAGGATGAATGTTGAGAAGACACACGGAGGTGTTCACATGGCCAAGAAGACTACGAAACGAACTGCGGCTGCAAAGGCCCCGCGCACGCCCAAGCGATCCGCCGGTTCCTCGCGCACCGACGCCGCCAAATCAGCCGCGACGCTCAATCGCATCAACGAGGTCGCCGGCGCGGTCGTCAAGACCTCGCTGGCCGGGCGCGATCCATTTGTGGACATCCCCACGCGCAGCCTGAGCAACACGAGCTACAACAAGTCAAAGCGCATCCTCGAAATGGGCAGCGCCAGCCAGCGGCGCAACCTCTTCAACCTCGGCCAGGCCAAGAAGTTCATGCAGACCATGCTGCTGGCCAAGGGCTGCAAGGATCTCATCCAGCGCGAAAAGACCTCCAGCCTCCGCGGCATGTTCTACGCCGGCCTGCACACCATCGAAGGCACCAAGGAGAAGACCTTCGAAGACCAGAGCGAATCCGATTCGATCCTCGAAGATCTTGAAGTCACGCTCGAATCGTTGCGCGAAGAGTTGCACGTCTACGCCGACAAGCGCGGCGACATGGTCGGCAACATCACGCTCATCGACAACGGTGACGAGATCGACTGCCGGCGGATGGGGTCGGGCGGCTACGGCATCCCGAGCATCACCGAGCCGCGCGTGATCCAGTTCAAGAAGTGTGAAGCTGAGTTTGTCCTCCACGTCGAAAAGAACACCGTGTGGCAGCGCTTCAACGAGGACAAGTTCTGGAAGAAGCACAACTGCATCCTCACGCACGGCAACGGCCAGCCGCCGCGCGGTGTGCGGCGCCTGCTCCAGCGCCTGAGCAGCGAACTCGGCCTGCCGATCTACTGCCTGCTCGATTGCGATCCGTGGGGGCATTACATCTACAGCGTCATCAAGCAGGGCTCAATTTCGCTCGCGTACGAATCCGGTCGCATGGCTGTGCCCGATGCGAAATTCCTGGGCATCCGGGCGATGGACTACGACCGCTATAAGTTGAGCGACGACGTCCAGATCGCCCTGACGGACCGCGACCGGACGCGAGCCAAGCAGATCGCCGAATACCCATGGTTCGCCGAAAAGAAGCCGTGGCAAAAGGAGATTCAGGCTCTGCTGCGCAACGGCTTCAAGATGGAAGTCGAGTCGCTCATCACCAAGGACATCTCCTACGTGACCGAGGTGTACGTACCCGACCGCCTCAAAGCAGAAGACTGGCTCGACTGATCCGCTTTGCGCAGCTTCCGCGATCTGCAGAAATCCTTTGTTGGGATTGCGTTTGCGCGTTGCATCCGGTGCGGCGGCATGGTACACTGCTGTCGCATTGAGAGCCGTCAGCGCCGGTCGATTCCTCGGCGGCGACTGACCACGAAGGCGCGTGTGATTTCGAATCGGGAGTGTGGCAGCCGCCACCGGCCGCAGGCGCCTCCGGGCGACTGCAGTCGTCAGGCGCGCTGGTAACGGGCTTTTGATTTCGGAGTGGCATCGAATGGGATCATCTAACGGCGCGCCTCGCCTTCGCCGCATCCTCATCGCCGACGACGAGCACCTCGTCGTCGAGGGGTTGACGCGGAGCCTGAGCGATCTGAACTACACCGTAACCGCAAGCTGCAAGAACGGCGAAGAAGCCGTGCAGGCTTGTCGCAACGACCGGCCCGATCTCGTCCTGCTCGACATCCAGATGCCCAAGATGAACGGCCTGGAAGCGGCGAAAGTCATCTACGGCGAGATGGGCATACCCGTCGTCATCGTCAGCGCCTTCTCCGACTCGCAGTACCTCCGCACCGGGGCCGACGTGGGCGTGTTCGGCTACCTGCTCAAGCCGGTGACGCGCGATGATCTCGAAGCGGCGATGACCATCGCGTGGGCGCGGTTCCTCGAGAGCCGCACCGCCAAAGACGAGATCGCTCAACTCAGCAAGCGCCTCGAAGACCGCAAGATCATCGAGCGAGCCAAGTGGATCCTCGTCGAGCGCCTGCAGATCAACGAAGAGACGGCCATGAAGCGGCTGCAGAAGCAGGCGCGCGACAACCGCCGCACCCTCGCCGACGTGGCGAGCAGCATTCTCGAAAACGCCGAACTGTTCGTCAGCGGGGCCCAGACCAGCCCCTGAACGGGCGGAAAGTTCTGTTCGAAATCGGCAAGTTTTGCCGCTTTCGGGGACTTTCGCTGGCGAACGGGCCGGAGTGGGGTAGACTAATCGCGTTCGGGGCCACGTCGCCCCTTCAAGCCGAGAGGCAAGGATCCTCTCGCGACCGTCTGCGGTGGGTGGCTCGGGCTCGAGTCAGCGGCAGATTCAGGCTCGCGATCAGCGGCTTGCGAAGAATGAAGACAACTCGCGGCGGCAGATTCACGACCGCAGATCGTGGGCTCCGGTTCTACGGAGCCGGAGGCGCTTGGGCGAGGATTTGCATCCGACCATTCCCGATCTCGCATCGGGGCAGGAGAGGGCCGGCATCCAGAAGGGGAGTGCCGGCCTTCCTGCGTTTTTGCGGCGAACCGCTCCGGCCGTCGCACGAAACCGCCAGTCGATCACGATTCCTGCCTCACCTGCCGCGGCGTTCTGGTCGATAACCCATCAGCCGCCCTGTGGCAATCGATGAAGCCCATTCAGAAAGTCGTCCGATAAAGGCCAGACGGATGGCGGGCGCGCGAAGCGCCGGCGGTCGTCCACAATGGAAACGGGATCTGACATGATGAAGCGCTATCTGCTCTCGCAAAACTGCCTTGTTGCCGCCTTCGCACTGGCGGTTTCTGGCTGCGCCTCGACTCCGGCGGAGCACGCCCAGACCCAGCCCACCGGCCCGGAGCCTGCGGCACAACTGGCCGACACTGCGGGACCATCCGCAACCGGCTCGATGGATGGCGGCGCGGGGGAGAGCGGCTATCTCAGCCTCGACGAGGCGCTGGCGCCGACGAGCGACTCGCCCACGAATCCGCCCGTTCCGTTCCGGACCGATTCAGGTCTGACGGACTTCGATCCCTGGCTGGGGCTCTACGGCGAGATCGACGGCTACGGGGGCCGCTCGACGCAGACCGCCGCGGTCGAGAACATTGCGCAGGTGACCTTCGCCACCGAAGGCCGCGACGCGGAACCCGACGTGGATAAGACAGGCGAGTACGTCGCCTACTCAAGCACGCAGCACAGCCGCTCGCCCGACATCTTCGTCAAGAGCGTCTCCGGTCTGACCATGCGCCGGCTCACCGATGATCCCGCGAGCGATCGCATGCCGCGCTTCAGTCCGGACAATTCTCAGATCGCCTTTTGCTCGAACCGCTCGGGAAACTATGACATTTACCTCATCGACGCGGCCAACGGCGGGCAGGCGGTCCGCGTGACCAGCGACGCCGCGCACGAGATTCATCCCTCCTGGTCGCCGGACGGCAAGTACCTCGTCTACTCGCGCCTGGGCGATCAGTCGGGCCGGTGGGAGATGTGGGTGACCGAGGCGGGCAACTTCAACTCGCGCCGCTTCATCGGCTACGGCCTGTGCCCGGAATGGAATCCCGATCCCGCGTCGAATCTGATCGCGTTCCAGAGTCCGCGCGAGCGAGGCAGCCGTCTTTTTGGCATCTGGACGATCGAGTTCGTCGACGGCGAGGGCACGCGGCCCACTGAGATCGTCAGCGCGGCCAACGCGGCGGCGATCAACCCGTCCTGGAGCCCCGACGGCAAGATGCTCACCTTCACGACGATCACCGAGCCGGGCCAGCCGGGCGGGAATGCAGCGCACACCGGCGCCTGGGCGGACATCTGGGTCGTCAATCTCGACGGCTCCAGTCGCGTGAATCTGACCAACGGCGAGTACGCCAACATCGAGCCCACCTGGAGCCCCGATGGCCGCATCCTGTTCGTCTCGAACCGGTCGGGAGTCAACAACATCTGGGCGATCGGCCCCGATCGGGCCATCCAGACCGCCCGCGGGCCGTCCTCGGTCAATGCGAATTCGGGCGTAGTGGGCGTCGATACCGGCCCATGAGGCTCCGTCGAAAGTCCGCGGGTCGATTGGTCCGAAAATAGACCCCGGGTCGAATGCTGAATCACGTGCCGACGGGCGGAGTCCGTCGTGGATGGCAGGACGCCATGACAAGTGTGCAGATCATGACGAACAGGTGGCGCGCCGCTCAGCCGGCTTGCCTGTGCCTGCTGTTGCTGCTGCTTTGCGGCTGCATGCGGCAGCGCACGGCGATCAACGCGCCGCTCATGAGCCCGTATCGCGAGCCGGTCACCTGGGCGGTTGCGCCGCCGGCCAACGAGTCGGGTGTGAGCACCGTTGACACGCTCGCCGTGGCCGACCTCATCGCCCGCGAAGTGCAGAACGTGCGCGGCATCGACGCTCTGCCCGTGCAGCGCGTGCTCGACGGCATGCGCGCGATGGACATCGGCAGCATCGACTCGCCCGCCGCGGCTCGCGCGCTGGCGCGCGTCATTGGCGCCGATGCGATCATCGTCGGCTCGGTGACGGCGTATGACCCGTACCGGCCGCCGGTGCTCGGCCTCACGCTTCAGTTGTACCACGCCCAGCCGGCGGCCCCGGCTGACGATCTGATCGAGCAGATCGGCACGGCGCCCTCCGACAGCGCGCTGCACGGCTTCGAGCCGGACGCCTGGCCTGAAGCGAGTGCGGCGGCGGTGCTCAACGCGGCGGACAACGGCGTGCGCCTCAGCCTCGAACAATTCGCCCGCGGACGCACGGAAAGCAATTCGGCGCTCAACTGGGAGCGTTATCTGGTCGTTATGGATCTGTATACGCAGTATGTCGTCGACCGCCTGCTTCGCGATCTGCTCATGGAAGAGCGGACGAGAAACAACCGGCGGCTGGCGACGGCCAATCAACGGCCTGCCCCCTAGGCGCTGCCGGGTCTGCTGACCCGACGCGGCCTCGGCGGAGGCCGCAAGGGACAGCGAGGACCGGCATGGACGCCGAAACCCCCTCCATCACAGACCGTCAATCGTCCGCCAACGGTGCGCGCTTCGAGCCGCGCCGCTGGCCTTCTCGCGGCGGCGCCATTACCTGAATACGGGAACCACACCCATGGCCAGTTTCCAGATCATCGAGTCGTTCCTGAACTACCTGCTCAACGAGCGCCACTTCAGCGCCTACACCGCCAAGTGCTACGGCGCCGACCTGCGCCAGTACGGCGACTACCTCGCCGACGAGTTCGACATTGCCGTCAACGCCGAGCAGGAGTCGCGGGCTCTCCAGCACGCCCGCGCCCACGGCAGCAACGGCGCGAGCAACGGCGCCGCCGCCCCCGCGACCGTCACCGGCACCATCGTGCAGGCCGACATCAACGTCATCCGCGCGTTCCTGGCGCACCTGAGTGAGCAGAACTATTCGGCCTCGACCATGGCGCGCAAGATCGCCACGCTCCGCTCGTTCTACAAGTGGGCCGACCGCACCGGGCTGGTCAAGGGCAACCCGATGGTCATGATCCGCACCCCCAAGCAGGCCAAGCGCCTGCCCAAGGCCATCACCGTAGAAGAAATCGAACGCTTGCTCAGCGCGCCCGACGATCGCGAACTGCTCGGCGCCCGCGACCGGGCCATCCTCGAGACGCTCTATTCGACCGGCGTGCGCGTGAGCGAACTGGTCGATCTGGATTCGACGGACCTCGATGAATATGGCGAAGCGCTGCACATCCGCGGCAAGGGCAAGAAGGAGCGACTCGTGCCGCTGGGCTCGCACGCGCTGGCGGCGATCCGCCACTACCTGACCATGCTGCACCAGGACCCGCGCCACAAGCAGGCCGACGCCTCGGGCAAACGGCCGCCGCTGTTCATCAACAAGCACGGCGGGCGGCTGAGTTCGCGCTCGGTCCGCCGCAAGCTCGACAAGTACCTGCGCGAGGCGGGGCTCGATCCGAGCATCAGCCCGCACACGCTGCGGCACAGCTTCGCGACCCACCTGCTGGGCAACGGGGCCGACCTGCGCAGTGTGCAGGAACTGCTCGGCCACCAGTCGCTTTCGACCACGCAGATCTACACGCACCTCACGACGCAGCGGCTGCGGGATGCGTATGACGACGCACACCCTCGGGCTGAGGCCGGCTGAAACGCCCCGATCCGGCCTTGACAGGACACCAGCGGGGGCAATCCGGCTGCTGAGCCTCGCGGTTCGCAGCCGAAGGCGGACGTCGACACGATGGGTGGGGTCGACGTCCGCCGACCCCGTGCCCTGGGGGCCGCTCCCGGTCGCTTCACCCGGAAAAAACCGAACTTGCCGAAGCCCGATTGCGTGCTACATTTCAGGAGGTCGGTGAAGACCCGCCGTTTGGGGATTGGTGTAACGGTAGCACGACTGACTCTGGATCAGTTAGTGAAAGTTCGAATCTTTCATCCCCAGTTTGCTCTCAGCAGCATGATCTGATTCCAGCAAGCCCCGCCGCCCCAAGCGACGGGGCTTGTGGATAGCGCGAGTAGGTCGGGACAAGGCTTTGTCGAAGAGCCTGAGGAAACCCCGAAGGGCGCAGGCCCGGCAATTCGCGCTGCGATTGACTTGCGCACGCGTCACGCGTTCGCAACGTTCCGTCTTCGAGGCCGAAGGCCTCATCGTGAGTAGCCGGGAGTCCAGGGAGCGCAAGCGAGCGCGACCCCCGGACCGCCTGACGATCACGCCTTCGACGTGCAAACCATCCTGCATGACGAGCGATCCCAAACCCTTCGCACACATCGCCCGGAGCGGCGAGGTGTGGCGCCCGGTCGGCCCGCGTCTCTCGGTGCGTCCGACCATTGCCGGAAGCCGCCCGGCCGCATGACCCGGCTCAGATCGAAATTGTGGAACCGTCACCTGATCCGGGCGTATGGTTCCATGTTCGCCCGGAGTCATGTTCATGACGAAGGGGAGGCGCCAACGCAGGCACAGACGTTGGGCTTCGAGGTTGACGGGTAGATTCGGGAAGCGCCAGTCGGTCCGGTCGCACGCCGGGCTGACGGTCTGAATTCACGACGCTCCCTGATTTCGTGATGCAGAACAAGTTGACGCCCGGCGGTGGCATTGCGCCACCACCGACTCATGGTTGAAGTAGCGACTTACGGTCTCACACTCAAGACTTCTCATGAAAGGGACGCATCCATGCGCAACAGCAAACTGCACTACTCACACAGCACTCGCGGTTTCACCCTCATCGAACTGCTCGTTGTCATTTCGATCATCGCGCTGCTGATCGGTTTGCTGCTCCCCGCTCTTGGGAAGGCCCGAGGCGCGGCCCGCACGACGCGCTGCATCGGCAATCTGCGTGACATCGCCATCGGCCTTGAGACGTATTCGCAGGAGTGGAATGGCATCGTCGCCAACGGCTCCGTCTGTGAAACGGTTTACGAGTGGAACATCGGCGCCATCTCCGGCACGCGCCCCGCCTTCGAAGCCAGCTGGTCGCGTCTCTTCGGCTGGCCGCAGGAAATGGGAAGCGGCAACATGCACTACGGCGTACTCAACCGCTACTGGTTCTGCGCCATGGCCAAGTACATCGCCGGCCAGGAGACCTCCAAGGCCGTCTGGGACGATGTCTTCTTCTGCCCCGATGACCGTATTTACCCGGCCCGCGCCAAGGAAATGCGCGACGCATTTGCCAACCGGATCACCCGCAGCTCCTATCTCATGACCGACGCGGCGTTCTGGGATCCCATGATGTTCACCGAGGATCGGCTGCCCGAGATACTCTCGCAGCATCAACACTACAATTCCGATGGATGTGGTGATAGAGGTCCCTCCACGCCTGTCACGCCGGGCCGCCGCTACCTTCGCATGGAAGAAGCGGCGTTTTCCAGCCAGAAGGTCTACGTCTGGGAAGTGAACGCGTTCCACGAGCAGCCAACCCACGGGTACAACGAGCGCGGCCTCGGGGCGACGGTCCTCTTCTTCGACGGCAGCGCCGACAAGCGCACCGCCTCCAGCATCGAGAACCTGGACCCGCGCCTCTACGTGCGCCTGCGCAACCGCATGGGCTGGACGGACGAGGCGCTCCAGCCCGATGACCCGCTGCAGTACTACCACGGCGCCACGAAGCACGGCATCCGCGGCCGCGACTTCATCGACTGATTGTCGCCGTCATCTCTGAACACCAGCACGCCCCGCGAGAACTCGCGGGGCGTGTTCGTTTTTTGCCCCCGGGAGAAGGCGCCGCAGTGCGCGGCTCAAGAGGCGCCGCAAATCTGCCGCGATCACGGCAGATCGAACAGCAGCACCTGGCTGTTGGTCAGGGCTTCGATGTCGAGTTGGGCCGGACCGTCGAAGGTGACCGCATCGCCGGCTTTGAGTTCGGCTGCGCTGAAGCGGATGCACCCCGTGGCCACGTGCAGATAGCCATGCCGGCCTTCGACGAGATCGATCTTGAGCCGCTTGCCCTCATCGAGATCGGCCACGTGGACCGCGGCATCCTGGTGGATGCGCAGCGAGCCGTTGCGCTCATCCGGGCTGGCGATCAGTTGCCACTGGTTGTGGCGCCGGTCAGGCGGGAAGGACTTCTGCGCATACGCGGGTTCGAGGTTGCGCTGATCCGGCTCGATCCAGATCTGGATGAAGTGGGCTGGCGCAGCGCTCGAGCCGTTCATTTCACTGTGGCGGATGCCGCGCCCGGCGGTCATGACCTGGGCCTCGCCGGGCATGAGCGTGCCGCGCGTGCCGGTGCTGTCGGCGTGCGCGAGTTCGCCTTCGAGCACCCAGGTGATGATTTCCATGTTGTCGTGGCCGTGCTCGCCGAAGCCCTGCCCGGCGGCGACGATGTCGTCGTTGAGCACGCGCAGCCCGTGGTAGGAGACGCGGGTGGGGTCGTAGTAGCGGCCAAAAGAGAACGAGTGCCGGCTGTGGAGCCAGCCGATCTCAGTCGTTCCTCGATCTTCAGCCTGACGAACCTCGAATTCGCTCGGTGCGATGGCCATGGTGTGCCTCCGTCCGGCCTGGGGCCGTCTGATTCATAGGCGTGCAGCCAGCCCGAGATCATCAGCACTACGCCCACCAACCCGCTCGCCGGCGATGGGCAGAGGCGGGGTGCAGCGAGAATCGGAGTCGAGTTCCCGCCACGGCCCGCGCGAAGCAAAGCCCCGGCGGCGTCAACGCCCGGGCTCTGCGACAAACATCAGTTCTCAACATCCCGGGACCCCGGGAGAGAACGGCTGTCACGCCGGGGCCGGCGTGCGTCCCGCCTTTCCACGGTCCGGTCCGCTCCGCCGGGCCGGGAGGATGGCGAACACGATCAGCGCGATCCCGATCAGCGGCGCGATGAACAGCCACGGCGACAGACCCGTCTCATCGGGAAGCGTGACTTTGCCCAGATCGCCCACCGGCAGCACATGCGCACTGATCCACGGATACGCCTCGGCGTAGAGTCCGGCGCCGACGATCATGCCCAGGAAGCCGAAGATGGCGTGGCGCGACCCTTCGCCGATGGCGCCCAGCCCCGTGCCGGGGCAGTAGCCGAGGATGGCCATGCCGACGCCGAAGATCACCCCGCCGGCTGCGTTGGCCAGCAGCGTGGCGCTCTTGATGTGCAGCGGCACGTCCCACATCTGATGCATCGCGTAGACGCCGACTGCGCCAACGACCACCGCGGTGAACATGGTGCGCAGCACCGTGTGATCGACCCAGAGAAACTGGCCGACGATGGTGCTGAATCGCGTGACCGTGGCGCGCTGCAGAAGGAAACCGAAGACCAGGCCCGTCAGCAGGCCATAGACAAGGTTCAGAATGTTCGGGTCAGCTTTGAGCACGGCTGCGACCTGCCTTTCCATAGACGAGCAGCGCCGTGGCGATGCCCGCGGCGAAGAAGCACGCGAAGAACACCCAGCTGCTCACGGCCAATTGGAGCGAACCGCTGATGGCGTGGCCCGAAGTGCAGCCGTCTGCGAGCCGCGCGCCAAAGAGCAGCAGCACGCCTCCCACAAACGCCGCGGCGTAGCGCAGCGCCTTGCTCGGGCCGAAGCGGGCGGCCCAGATATCCGGCACGTGCTCAACCTTGAACGACCGGCCGAGCCAGGCCGAGAGCATCGCGCCGAGCACAAGCCCGATCACGAGCATCATCTGCCAGTCGAGGAAGTACTTGCCCTCGCCGAGCATGGTCTTGACGTAGTAGGCGTTGGAGCGAACGTGCTCGGGCGCGGCCAGTGACTCGATCGCCCCGGCCATCGAGACGAGGCTCGTACTCGTGCCCAGCGCCTTGTGCATGAGGCCGAAGGTCACCCACGACAGGACTCCGATGCCGGCGCCGACGACGTAGGGCGACCAGCGAGACTGTCTCAAGAGATGAACCATGACCGACTCCTTTCAAACGCCGGCGTGGCCGTCGGCTCACCTACCGGCCGTCGCCGTGCTCGCGAATGCACGCAAGCAGGTGCTCGGCGTGCGGGTTGATGACTTCGTAGAAGACGCGGCGACTGTCGCGCCGCTGCTGGACGATCTCGTGCGCCCTCATCTGCGCCAGGTGCTGGCTGACGACGGCCTGGGGCAGGTCGAGGTCGTCGGCGAGCTGCCCGACGTGGATGGACTCCTCAAGCAGCCGGTCCACGATGCGCAGGCGCACCGGATGGGCCAGCACGCGCAGCACCGCCGCGGCTCGATCGAGGGTCTCGTCTGCAATGGCTCTGGGCGAAGTGCTTCGCGGCATGGGTGATCCTCTGGGTGCGATCGACGGGCAATCTTATGCGAACATTCAGATATCTCAAGTATTCAACATATCAGGGGGCGACGGATCAGGGAAACGGCCCTGAAGTCGCCGCGCGGGCAGCCCGGCGGACAGTCGAGCCCGAAAAGCGCCGCGGGGCGGGAATGCAGCGGCGGGCTGGCGCGGTTATAATCCCTGTTGCTGCCCTGATCGGCCCGAAATGCAGGCCGGACCGGCGGCATCGGACCGGTCAGGCGGCTGGGGCTGGACCGGTCGCCACCACGACACACGCAGCGGTTCGGGAGGCGTCGCCGGGACCGGCCCTGACGATTCAAGGAGTTTATCGTGAGCGTTCACACAGCGGGCATGTCGATCAACGCCGTTCACCACGACATCGGCACCGTCTCGGGTGAAGGGCAGGCCCTTATCGACAAGTTCCTCGACGCGACCATCCGCTTTGAGGCCAGCGACCTCATCGTCAAGTCCGGCGCTTCGCCCAAGATTCGCCTGCGCGGGGCTCTCAAGCCGCTCAAGATCGATCCCGTGACCGAACAGCAGATGTTCCAGATCGCCAAGGACGTGCTCGACGACAACCAGTACCAGAGTTTCAAGACGCGCGGCTCGATCGACTTCGCGCACGATTACGACGAAAACAACCGCTTTCGCGTGAATCTCTTCATGGCGCGCGGCAAGCCGGCCATCGCCGCCCGACTCGTCACCAGCAAGATCAAGAGGTTCGAGGATCTCTACCTTCCGCCTGTGATGTCCGAGATCGCCATGAACGCCCAGGGCCTCGTGCTCCTTTCGGGCGTGACCGGCTCGGGCAAGTCAACCACTATCGCGGCGATGCTGCAGTACATCAATGAGCGCAAGCCCGTGCACATCGTCACGATCGAGGACCCGATCGAATACATCTTCAAGGACGCCAAGGCCTTCGTGAACCAGCGCGAAGTCGGCATCGACTGCCTGGACTTCAATGATGCGCTCCGCGCGCTGGTGCGCGAGAACCCCGACGTGGTGCTCATCGGCGAAATGCGCGACAAGGAGACGTTTGAAGCGGCCATCCGCGCCGCCGAAACCGGCCACCTCGTGTTCGGCACGATCCACGCGTCCTCGGCGTGGCAGTCGTTCGGCCGCATCTACGACCTGTTCAACCCTGAGGAGCGCGAGCAGATCCGCAAACTGCTCGCCTACAACCTCCGCGCGATCGTGTATCAGAAACTGCTGCCGACGCTTCACGAGAACATCGGCCGCATCCCGGCGATCGAGATTCTGGTCAACAATGCGCCGGCCCGCAAGTACATTCTCGAGGGCCGCGAGGGCGAACTGCTCGACGTCATCCGCGCCAATAAGGATGCGGGAATGATCGACTTCACCGGCTCGCTGGTGCAACTGGTCGAGCAGGAGTACATTCACTACAAGGTGGCGCTCGAGGCGACTCCGAATCCGGAGGAACTCTCCATGCGCCTCAAGGGCATTACCTGATGGCGAGGCGAGGCGAAGCGCAGGCGGCGAGAGCGGCCGGCGACTTGCCTTGTCGCAGCGCCGGTCTATCTTGCATGGACGCCGGATTCAACGCCGCGCCGGGGCGCGGATGATCGCTCGAAAGGACCACCATGCCGCTTTCGCTCGCCGTTGAGTGGTACATCCTCGTCGGCCCCTGGGTGCCGCTGATTGCACTCGTCTTCCTCTGCCTCTGGGGCTGGGTGACTTCCACCATCTGGGACAAGGACACGCTCTACTGGCACTTCAACCGCGAAGGCTGGAACATTGCGCACCTGATCTGCGGCACGCTGGGTTTTGCCATCATGATCCTGCCCATGCCCGTGGTCTGGTGGCCGGCCGTCGGCTTCACCGCCGGCCTGCTGGTCATGTGGGGTTCGAGCATCGCCTACTGGATTTATCACAACCGCAACGTGCCCGAAGACCAGGCGTTCCGCGTCTCCGCCGAGGGTTTCCGCCAGCGCATGGCCGCGCGATCTGCGGCTCGTCAGCAGAAGGCCGCGGCGATCTCGGTCATCGACGCCAGCGGCGTGGCCCGCGGCCTGCCCGCCAAGGACGATCCGCTCTTCCTCGTTCACATGACGATGGAGGACATGCTCACTCCGGCTCTGGTGCAGCGGGCGTCTTCCGTCGAACTCGTTCCCAACCGCAGCGGCCAGTACCAGGTCAGCCAGATCGTGGACGGCGTGCGCTTCCGTCGCGAACCGCTCGACCCCGGCGTGGCGAATGCCCTGATCGACTACATCAAGCGTTCGGCGGCTCTGGATGTGGCCGACAAGCGCCGCCGGCAGATGGGCGACTTCACCGCACGCTTCGGCACCGAAACGCACGAGATCCGAGTACGCTCGGCCGGCTCGACGGCGGGGCAGACGCTGACGATGGACATCGACCTCAAGAAGCGAGTGGACATCAAGCCTAAAGACCTGGGCCTGCTGCCGCGCCAGGTTGAAGCGCTGGACAAGGCGACGGCGGATCTGCACGGCATCGTGCTCGTCTCGGCCCCGGCGGGCAACGGCCGCACCACCATGCTCTATTCCATGCTCCGCCGGCACGATGCATTCACCGCCAACATCCGCACGCTCGAGATCGAGCGGCTGGTGCTCATCGACGGCGTTGGCCACTCCGAATTCAAGCCCGAAAAGGGCGTGGACTTCGCGACGGAACTCCGCTCCATGCTGCGGCGCGATCCCACAATCGTGATGATCGAAGACATTCCGGACAACCGCACCGCGCAGGAGGCGGCGGCGCCGGGGATGCGCGGTCCGCTGCAGTACATCGGCGTGCGGGCCGACTCGGGGCTCGAAGCGCTGGCGAAGTGGGCCAAGGCCGTGGGCGATCTGAAACTCGCCGCCGAGCCGATGAAGGCCGTCATCTCCTGCCGCCTGCTTCGCCGCCTGTGCGACAACTGCAAGGTGCCCTATCAGCCCGATCCGAACCAGTTGCGCAAACTCGGCCTGCCGCCCGAACAGGTCAAGCAGCTCTTCAAGCACTCGGGCAAGGTCATCGAGCGCAACCGCGAAGAGACCTGTCCGGCCTGCGGTGGGCTGGGCTACCGCGGCCAGTCCGGCGCGTTCGAGGTTATGGTGTTTGATAGCGACGCCCGCAAACTCGTCGCCGCCGGCGATCTCAACGGCCTCAAGACGCACATGCGGCGCATCAAGACCATCAGCATTCAGGAAGCCGCGCTGCGCAAGGCCATCGACGGCGTGACCAGCATCGAAGAGGTGATTCGTATCACGCGAACCGGGCAGGCGCCGCCGGCGCCCCAGGCAGAGGTTGCGTGATCGGCGGCGCCCGTTGTGGCGCGCGGCAGAGAACTCAATGCGGCCGGCCCGATCGCGCCGGCCCCGGACTTGAGGAGTAGACATCCATGATCATGAACATCCTCGTCGTCCTGCTGGTCGGCGTGACCGCGTGGATTCTCGCGGCGTACGGCTTCTTCTCGGCGCTGCTGCACTTCGCGTGCGTCGTCGTCGCCGGCGCCATCGCGTTTGCCGCCTGGGAGCCGATCGTCATGCTGTTCCTCGGCAGCAAGATGCCCGACTACGCATGGGGGCTCACGCTCGTGGTCGTGTTCTCATTGAGCCTGTTCATCCTGCGCCTGATCGTCGGCAAAGCCTGCCCGGCCCAGGTGCACTTCTCGACGACGACCAACTTCATCGGCGGCGGCGTGCTGGGAGCCGCGTCCGGCGTGCTCACCATCGGAATGCTCCTGCTGGGCATCCAGATGCTCCAGATGCCTTCCGAGATGCTCGGCTACCGAGGCTGGAAAGTCGATGAGCACGGCGAAGTCAACCGGCCCTCGGGTACGTCCGGCCACCTCTGGTTGCCGGTGGATGATTGGACGGCGAAGTTCTACACCTGGGCCAGCAAAGGCTCGATGTACGCCCCCAACAACCTCGCCCGCTGGTATCCCGATCTGGCCCGCGCCGCCAGCCTCTATTCCGAGAGCATCAACAGCGGCGAGAGTCGCCAGGGCCTCGGACCCGACCAGGTCAAGGTGCAAGGCGTGTACGAGATTAACGACGAGGCGCTGCCGAGCAACTTCCTCGACGAGGAGGCCAAGGGCATCAATCGCGCCATGCAGGCGCCGGGCAACCGGTTCAAGTTGACCATCGTTGACGTGTTGATCGACAACGCCGCCGCGGACAAAGGCGACAAGCTTCGCCTCACCAAAGCGCAGGTGTACCTCGTCTGCCGCACCGATTCACCGGAGGAGACCTACGAGCCCATCTACCCGAGCGCGTTCATTCAGAAGTACCAGCCGGACAGCGCCGAAGAGGGGCGATTCCTCTACGACGGCGGCGATCTCGCGGCCAGCAGCGTCGGCGGCGCTTCATCGGGCATCCCGCTCAAGTTCGAATTCGTCATGCCGCAGACCTGGCGACCCAGCCATATCGTGGTGCGCCAGATGCGAGCCCCTATTCCGCGCACCGCTCCGACGGTGTGGACCGAGCGCGATCTGGCGGCCCTCAAGACCAACGAGCCGCCGCCCCGGGCCGGCGGCGCCGGTTCGACCAAGCCGTGGCTGGGCTATGTGCTCGGGCTGGTGTGCGTCGTGATGGTCATGGTCGTCACGGTCCAGGAGCCCAAGCGCTCGCACCAGGATTGACGCGATCACGGGGCTGAAGGGCGCCGCGCGCGATCCTTTAGCGGCAGTTGCCCCGCGCGCCGACTATCCTCCATCTCCCATGGCCGATTCGGTGACATTTCGCGCCCCGGCGAAGGTGAATCTCGCACTCGCCGTCGGCCGCGCCGATTCGGCGTCGGGCGATGCGCGGCATCCGATCTGCTCGTGGATGGTGCGCATCTCGCTTTGTGACGATCTGACCCTGACGCGCCTGCCCGGCGGCTCGCTCTCTCGCTACGCGATCATGTGGGCCGAAGACGCCGTGCACAGACCCGAAATCGACTGGCCAATCCGCAAGGACCTTGCCGTCCGCGCGCACCTGCTTCTCCAGGAGGCCACCGGGCGCGACCTGCCGGTGCAGATGAAGATCGAGAAGCGCATTCCGCTCGGCGCCGGCCTGGGCGGAGGTTCGAGCGACGCCGCATCGATGCTGCTCGCGTGCAACGCGCTGTTCGAACTCAATCTGACGCTCGATCACCTGCACGAACTGGCCGGCCGCATCGGCAGCGACGTGCCGTTCTTTCTTCGTCACCCTTCAGCTATCGTGCAGGGCTTCGGCGAGCGGATCAGCCCGGCCGGGCAGCCGGACGACCTGCACCTGGCGCTTTGTATGCCCGATCTGGCCTGTGCGACGGGTGAGGTGTACCGGCTGTTTGACGGTTACGCGCCCGGCGACGGCCCTTTCGAGCAGGCAGCGCAGCGCGTACGGGCCATGGCGGCCGCCGGGCGCGTCCGCAGTGATGCGCCGTTCAATGATCTGGCCCGCGCCGCGTTTGAATTGCAGCCCGATCTCGCCCGGCTCGCGGCCGATCTGGCCGATCTATCCGAGCGGCCGGTTCATGTAACCGGCAGCGGCTCGAGCCTGTTTGTGGTTTGCGAGTCGGCGCTTGAGGCGGGGATGCTCGCCCACACGGCGACGCAGCGCCTCGATGCGCCCGTCATCGCCGTCGGGCTCGAGGCTGCGGGCGAACCGGGCCGACTGTAATCGTGTGATGGGATGAGCGGGCGGCTGCATGCGTCTTGTTGAAGGGTCGCCCGGGGAGTCTGATCGATAATCGAGGATTGGTGATGAACGAAGTTGACAGGATTGGAACAGGGCGCGGCTTCGCGGCAGTGCTCTGCGCAACGATGACACTGGCGCTTGCCGGGCCCACGGCGGCCCAGATTGAGCACCCGGCCGTGGCCCGGGCCATGGAGATCAGCGACGCCTTCAAAGCCGTCGCCGAAGAGGCCAGCCCCAGCGTGGCGCGCATCACCGGCTACACGCGCGGCGGCGCCAAGGTCACCGGATCGGGCTTCCTCATCGACAAGCAGGGCCACCTGCTCACCAACAACCACGTCGTCGAAGCCTCGCTCACCTTGCTCGCCGAATTCAGCGACGGCCGCATCAAACCGGCCACGCTCGTGGGCGCTGATCCGTTGACCGATCTGGCCGTGGTGAAGATCGAGAGCGATGGCGTCGCCGCGCTCCCGTTCGCGAGTACGAACCAGCTCGAAGTCGGCGAGTGGGTCGTCGCCGTCGGCTTCCCGCTGGGCCTCGATCAGACGGTGACGGTGGGCGTGATCAGCGCGACCAACCGCCGGCTCAATATCGTCGGCAGTTCCATCGGGCGACGCGGGTACGAAGATTTCATCCAGACCGACGCCGCCATCAACCGCGGCAACTCAGGCGGGCCTCTGCTCAACCTGCGCGGCGAAGTCGTCGGCGTGAACGCGGCGATTGTCACGCAGACCGGCGGCTCCGATGGACTCGGCTTTGCCATCCCCACCTCGCTGGCCAGTTACATCGCGCGCGAGTTGATCGATAAGGGGCGCGTCGTGCGCGCTTGGCTTGGTGTCAATCTTCAGGATCTCACTCCGGCGCTGTCCGTCAGCTACGGCCTGCCGCGCGATCAGGTCGGCGTGCTGCTCACGGAAGTTGACCCGAGGTTTCCCGCCGGGAGCGCCGGCTTGCTGGCGGAGGACGTTCTGTCCTCGATCGACGATCGGCCCGTGCTCAACGTCGAAGATCTGCGCAGCCAGGTCGCGATGATGGAGCCGGGCAAGCGGATCGTTGTCGAGGTCTATCGAAATGCGCGGCGGCGCACCTTCGAAGTGACGCTGGCCGAGATGGAGGAGACCGACGCGGAGGTGCATCGCGAGATCATCGATCCGAATCAGGGCGGGCGACTCGGCGTGAGCCTGCTCGACGTGACCGAATCCGCGCTGCGCAATCTCGGCGAGCAGACCGGTGTCGAAGTGTCGCAACTCGTGCCCGGCCGGCCCGCGCAACTGAGCGGAATCGCGGCGGGCGATCTCATCGTCGCCGTCAACGGCCAGCCGCTCCAGGCGGCGCGTGTCGGCTACAACGGCCGAAGTTGGGCCAAATGGCTCTTCGAGTTCATCGAATCCTCCAAGCCCGGTACGATCATCCGCTTCGCCGTGCGCAAGGCGGTCGTGAGCGGGTCTGGACGGCTGGCGGGATATGACTCGGCGCGAGCCTACGTGGCGATAGAACTTCAGTAAACTAAGCGCCGTGCAGCGCAAGAGTTGCGGCTCAGTCGGGGAGCCGCCCCAAAAGTAAAACCGCCGACCGGAGAAACTCCGAATCGGCGGCGGGTGGATGGCAGGGTCGTAAGTCTTTGGCGCAGGCGCACCTGCGCGATTGCTGACCCTATACTATGGCATCGGCAGCCTCAGAATGCAATCGAAAACTTGCGTTTTTGTTGAATTTCTGGTGGATAACCGCCGGCACGGCGCGCTCAATGACGGCCGAATCTGCTGCGGCAACTTCTTCGAACTGGTTATCGGTCGATTTGACGCGGCCGATCAACGGCACGGTGCGCGGGCATGACGCGTAACGTCGCCGCGCCCGTGGACCACCGCCACTCGGCGATCCTGCATCGCGCCTGTCGGCGCAGCGCGCCCGACATCTGGCTTGCCGTGCGATTCCTCCCTCGTGACCCGCGCGACCAGCTGCTCGCCGCAGCCGCCGTACTGCGACTGCTGTCGGACGTGGTGGCCGGCCGCGAGGTGGAGCGCGATCCGGCCGCTGAAGACAACGGACCCAAGCCGCCGGCCGCCCTGGGGTGCGGGTGCGGCTCGGGGTCGCTGGCGCAGCGCACGGCCGTGGCCCACAATATCGTCTCGTTCCTTTTCGAAGAGGCTGAGGCCGCGTCGATCGGCCGGCCCGAACTCGAGGCTTTTGTCGCGGTGCGGCAGGCCCGCCAGCTGCCGCGCGCTGCCTTTGATGCGTTCGTTGACGGGTGCAGCGCTGGCGTCGAGGTGCGGCGTGTCGCCACGCGCCGCACCCGCGAAAACCTGGTCGGCGCCGTCGCCGGGCCGCTGGCGGAGATCATGGCAAGCATCGTGCTCCCCAATCCAGTCGCTGGTGAGCTTTGCTCGATGGCCGCAGGCGCCACGGGAGCGATCATGCAGGCCCGGGAATTGCTTACGCTCCGCCGCTCACTGATTGCGGAGGATCGCTGCCTGGTTTCGCTGGAGACATTGTCGCGCTTTTCGCTGCGCGATTCGGACCTGGTCCGGTGGATTGGCGGCGCGGAGACCGAGCCCGATTCAGAACTTGACCGCCGCTGCACACTGCTGCTGGCGCAGCTTCGCCGCGAGTGCCTGGCCGATTTGGTTCACGCCGCAGGGCTTCTGGAGCTCCTGCCGGGCGGGGCCGGGCGTGCCGTCGCGGCGGTCGTCGGGGTATGGGGCGCGGCGCTGTGCGGTGAACCACTGGGGAGGCACGAGCCGCCGCTGGCCCTGCCGGACCGCCTGCGGGCGTATCGCTTCCGCGCGTGGCGCCACGCCATTGCCCGGCGGATCGACCCGAGGCTGGCGGCGTCTGCGCAGGCTTCGGCCGATCCTCTCGCGGTGGAGTTGCCGATGAATCAATCCGATCCCGTGCCGCACCGCTGAGGATGCCCCATGAACATCATGCTGATCGGCGCTCGTTCCAGCGGAAAGTCCACTCTGGCGCGCATCATCGCCGACGCGTTGTGGCGAAAATTCATCGACATGGATCAGGTCGTGCTCGCCCAGTTCGCCGAAGGGACGATCTCGGAGGTCTGGCAGGTCCACGGCGAGCCGGCGTGGCGCGACGCGGAGGGGCGCGTCATCGCCGAACTGCTCAAGGCCGATGATCAGGTCATCGCGGCCGGGGGCGGGGCGCCGCTCGTGCCGGCCGTGCAGGAGGCGATTGACGCGGCTCGCGCGGCGGGTCGGCTGAAGGTCATCTACCTCGCTTGCGACGCGGTCGAGCTGCGACGCCGGCTCACCGCCCAAGCGGGAGATAGGCCGTCACTCACGGGCCGGCCGCCGTCAGAAGAGATCGAGATCGTCTTGGCACAGAGAGACCCGATCTACCGCATGGTCGCCGATGTGGTGCTCGACGTGTCCCGCCTGGGCGAGCGCGACGCTGCCGACTACCTCATTCGAAACCACTTCTGACTTCTGGCCGGTTTTCCGCGTTTGACCGTCGAAGCGCTGTCTCTACGATTGCCTCCGCGCCCCAGGGCCCGGGCAGGAGCGTCATGAGCGAAGCGTCGAATCAGCACCCGATCAACCCACTGGCATTCAGCACTGTCGCCTGCCCGCAATGGGGCCTGGAGCGCGTGATCGAAGCCGCCGGCGAGTACGGCTACCAGGGCGTCGAACTGCGGACGTTCGGCTCGGGCTCGAGCCACCTGGCCTGCGATCCGGCACTGAGCGATCCGGAGAAGGTTCGGCACCTCTTCGACAAATCCTCGATTCAGATCTCCTGCCTGGCGACGAGCGCCGCACTGCACTACCGCGGCAAGACCGAGGCGCGGCAGGCGCTGGCGAGCGCCAAGTCATTTGTTGACATGGCGCAGGCCCTGAATTGCCAGCGCATTCGCACCTTCGGCTACATGATCTATCCCGGCGAGCAGCCGCCCGCGGCGATTCGTCGCCTCGCCGAGCGCTACGTCGAACTGGCCGAATATGCGGAAGAGAGCGGCGTCGAGATCGTCATCGAGAACGCCGGCTCGTTCGCCCGCTCGCGCGAACTGTGGAACCTCACGAACTACACCGAGCACCCGCTTGTGGGCGTGTGCTGGAACGTGGCCTATGCCGCGACTGTCGGCGAGCGGCCGGGGCTGAGCGTGACCACGCTCAACAGCCGCATTCGCTACGCCAAGCTCAAGGACACCGTGGTCGGCGAAGGCACCGGCTACTGCGCGCTGGGCGAAGGCACGGTGGAGGTCGAGCGCTTCGTCGAAATGCTGCGCGGCATCGGCTTCACCGGCTGGCTGTGCTTCGAATGGGATAAACTGTGGCTGCCGGGGCTGGCAGAGCCGGAGGAGGCGCTGCCCAGGGCCCGGGAGACACTGTCGGAATGGATGCGCCTCAAGGTGGATAAGAAAGGCAAGCCTCTGGCCAAGCGCGAGGCGGCTGTCCTTGAAGTGCGCAGTGGATGATGGCCGGGCGAGCAGGCAGCGCCGGCGGCTCAAAGGTCCGGCGTCCACTGCGAGCCTTGCTCGACCCTTAACACGGGTTGCTCAATCTGTATGAGTGGCTGGAGCCGATTCGAAAACGACCAGCCGCGAGAGGAATGTTTGATGCTTCAGGGCGTGATCAACTCGATTCGCGAGAGCCAGGTGTGGAGTTCGATCTTCCGCCACGGCGTCCCGCGCGACCGCCGGACGCGGGTCATGGCGATCATGTCGAACGTTTTCCTTCACCTGCACCCCGTCGCCGTGCGCAAGAGCGGCATCCGCCTCTCTTTTACGTGGTGCATGGGTGGCCTCACTTTCTTTCTGTTTATCGCCGAGACCATCAGCGGCGTGCTGCTGATGTTCTATTACCGCCCGGTGGTCGAATACGCCTACAGCGACATCATCCAGATGAGAGCTGCCCTGACGCTGGGCGTGATGCGCGAAATCCACCGCTGGGGCGCCCACGCCATGATCATCGCCGTCTGGCTGCACATGATGCGCGTGTTCCTGACCGGCTCGTACAAGCCGCCGCGCGAATTCAACTGGGTCGTCGGCGTCATTCTGCTCGTGCTCACGATGCTGCTCTCGTTCACCGGCTACCTGCTGCCGTGGGACCAGCTGGCGATCTGGGCCATCACCGTGGGCAGCAAGATGGCCGAGGCGACGCCCTTTGCGGGCATGAACGGGCCCGGGCGCGAATTGCTCCAGTTGCCTGGCGGCATTCCAATCGTCACGCCGTATTCCGATGCGAAGTTCCTGCTCCTCGCGGGCGATTCGGTCGGCGAGGCGGCGCTGCTGCGCTTCTACGTGCTCCACTGCATCGCGATCCCGCTTGCGGCCGCGACGCTGATCGCCGTGCACTTCTGGCGCATCCGCAAGGACGGCGGCATCAGCGGGCCGATGTGAGGGGAGAGGCGGCTGGGGATGACGGCGGATCAGAGACTTCGCGACTAACGGAATCGATCGTTCATGCACACGCTGCTTGCCAACTCGACGTACCTCCTCGCCGCCGGCGCTGAGCAGGTGACTGCACTGGACAAGTTCAAGGACTTTGTCAACCGCTGGAGCGTGCCGCAGTTCAGCCTCCCGCTGTTCCTGCTGCTCATGCTCGGGGCGTTCTTCGGCTACCGCAAGTGGACCAAGCCGATCATTTTCTGGCCGATGATGATCGTCTTCACAATCGTCTACTTCGGGTTCATCC
The DNA here is from genome assembly GCA_020852515.1 of Phycisphaerales bacterium. Lineage (NCBI taxonomy): Bacteria > Pseudomonadati > Planctomycetota > Phycisphaerae > Phycisphaerales > Phycisphaerales bacterium. Next base: position 194,552 of record JADZAS010000011.1, on the reverse strand, counting down.
AGCTCGATGAGAGTTACGCGTCGATCCTCCAGAAGCCCGACAACGTGCCGATCTCGATGATGATCTTCCTCACGCTTTTCTTCCTCTGGCTCGGGCTGCGGCAGGCGGCGATCAACGACCAGAACATGGAAATCGGCAAGCCGCTCATCGAAGAGGACCGCGAAGACAAGGTGCTCTGCTGGCCCGACCTGGTCTACACCGAACTGCTGGCGATGGTGCTGTGCACGGTGGTGCTGGTCCTCTGGTCGGTGCTGCTCAAGGCGCCGCTGGAGTCGCCGGCCAATCCCGCCGGTCCGCCGAACCCGTCCAAGGCGCCGTGGTACTTCCTCGGCCTGCAGGAGTTGCTCGTCTACTTCGACCCGTGGATGGCCGGCGTGGTGCTGCCGGGGCTGATCATTCTCGGCCTGGCCGCGATGCCCTACATCGACACCAACCCCAAGGGCAACGGCTACTACACGTTCAAAGAGCGCAAGTTCGCGATCCTGACGTGGATGTTCGGCTACCTCATCCTCTGGTGCGTGCTGATCGTCTTTGGCACGTTCCTCCGCGGCCCGAACTGGAACTTCTTCGGCCCGTTCCAGGTGTGGGACCCGCACCGCGTCGATCCGCTGACCAACATCAATATCAGCGATATCTGGTACGTCGTCATCATGGACAGCAAATTGCCCGAGAGCATGCTCGTGCGCGAATGGCCGGGCATGGTGCTGTCGGCGTTCTGGTTCTTCGCCCTGCCGTACCTCATGACGAAAATCGGCTTCTTCGGCCGATTACGGCACCAGATGGGCTTTGCGCGCTACTACCTCATGGCGGTGCTTTTCGTGGTCATGATGCTCGTGCCGGTCAAGATGGTCGGCCGGTGGACGATGAACCTCAAGTACATCATCGCCATGCCCGAGATCAACTTCAATCTCTGAAGCGCGCGGAGTCTCTGCTTCTCAATGCCCATGCAAAGCCTTGCATGGGCTTTTCATTCCGTCACCACAGTGACGCCGCGATTCCATACAGCAGCGACGGCTGCAGGTCCGGCACGGACAGGTCCAGGCCGAGGATGGCGCCGGCCGCGGCGTAGCCGCTGCGCGCGGCGCCCTCCATCGTCGCCGGCCAGCCGGTCGCGCAGTAGTCGCCCGCCAGCAGCAGGTTCGCTGCGGGCCCCGTCGTCGCCGGCCGCTGCGCCTGCGAGCCCGGCGTCGCGGAGAACGTCGCCCGCTTCTCCTTCACCACGTGCTGTCGCAGCAGCGCATTGGCGCTCTGCGGACCGGCTGCGGGAAAATGCCCAGACATCTCTTCGCGAACCCGGCGCACGATCTCCTCGACGCTCAATGCCATCCACGCGTCGGCGGCGCTGATCACCGCATGCGCCGTGCGGCCTGAGTCCTTGAAGAACACCCACTGCACCAGCGCATCGAGCAGCACGACGTGAGGCAGATCGGTGACCGGCTGCTCGAAGTGCAGGTGCACGCCGAGAATCGGGCTGTGCGCCAGGCCGCGGGGCTGCGCGAGCCGCGGATCCGCCGAGGCCAGGTCGCTGCTCACCACGCCTGCAATCTGCTCAAACGGCAGCGCCAGGACGTATGCATCCGCCTCGACGCGCGAGCCGTCATCGAGCCACACGAACTCCACGCGCGAGGCGCCCTCAATCCGCTGCACGCGCCTTGAAAGGCGCAGGTCATCGATGAAATGGTGCGCCGGGTCGTAGAGGCTCACGAGCGGGCAGTCCGGCAGACCCAGCCGCCATGCATCTCGATGCGCCAGAAAGCCCTGCTGAAACACCTGCAGCGCCGGCTCGGCTGACACCCGATCGCACGGCAGGTTGCACGCGCTGACGACGACGACATCCCAGAAGCGGGCGATGAGGCGCTCGCTCTGCCCGCGCTGGCGGAGCCACTCACCGAACGTGATGCCCTCGAACGCGCTGCGATCCGCCGCGGCAACGGCGCGCATCGCCGAGGCGAGCGCGATCTTCTCCTTCGCGCTGTAGGCGCGGAAGGCAGCCATCGAAAGCGCCAGGTGCAGTGGCGCCGGAAGCACCGAAGGCTTGAGAACGTCAACGCTGCCCGAAGCGGAGGCGAAGTACATCCGGTCGTGCCAGCGGATGCAGTCATTCACTCCCAGCCGCGCATAGAAGTCGAGCAGATTCGTGCAGCAGCCCAGCACGACGTGCTGGCAGTTGTCGATGCGCTGGCCGGTGGCGGGATCGGTGAAACTGGTGGCCCGGCCGCCGAGTCGGTTCCTGGCTTCGATGAGCGTGACGTGGCAGCCGGCCTCGTGGAGTCGCACCGCCGCGGCCAGCCCGGCTACCCCGCCTCCGATGACCGCGACGCGGCCGGAGTGGCTCACGAGCCGCTCCGCCGCCTGGTCCACGCGGCTGTGAGGCCGATCATGATCTTGCGTGACGTAGCCACGCGGATGCGGCCCGACCCGGAGGCGGCCCGCCTGGGGGTGACGGCGATGAGCTCGAGCAGGCGGCGGTAGATGCGCGTCATCGCCGCCAGAGCCGCCTGCCCGTCTTCATGCACCACTTCCGCCAGCGGGGCCGAGCGATCGTAATACTCCCCGGCCCGCTTGATCTGGAAGCGCATGAACTCGAGACACGCCTCAGGGTTGGACCAGTTCCGCAACTCCTCAGGCGAGAGGTTGAAGCGGGCAAAGTCGTCGGCGGGCAGGTAGACGCGGCCGACGTCGTAATCCTCGGCGTAGTCGCGCAGAATGTTGGTCAGTTGAAACGCAATGCCCCGCCACTCGGCCAGCCGCCGGGCCCGCGCGCTGCCGTCAAAGCCCCAGACGGAGATGCAGACAAGGCCGACCGTCGAGGCCACGTGGCGGCAGTAGGTCACCAGGTCGTCCAGTGTCCGGTATTTGGCGCCGTGCAGATCGGAGAGTTGACCCTCGATCATCTCGCGGAACTCCGTCTCGCGGAGTCGGAATCGCGAGACCGTGTCGGCGAAGGCGTGCCACATGGCATGATCGGCGCCGATTTCGAGGGCGTGCTCGGCATCGCGATGCGGCCGCCAGGCGCCTCGGAACACGCGGCTGGTCCGTTCTCGGAAGTCCGCCAGGGCGGCCTCATCGCCCAGGCTGTCATCGACGAGGTCATCAGCCCGCCGCATCCATGCATAGATGGCGTAGAGCGACGACCGTTTGGGCTCGGGCGTCAGTCGCAGGCCGAAATAGAAGTTTCGGGCGTTGGCGCGGGTGATGCGGCGGCACTGCTCGTAGGCGTCGCGCAGAGCCGGGGACGCAGTCTGCTGGGCGGCGGGATCCTGCGGCTCAGCGAGCGAGTTGGCGGTGACGGTGGTGGCTGCGGATCGGCTCATCATCACCCATTTCTGAACACGTCCAAACCAAGCCGAAGCCCGATCCACGCCCTCGCCGCGAGCGCCGCCTTGCCCAACCGGCTGAGGGTGGGCCGGCGCATGATGACATCATAGCGCTGCCGCCGGATCGCGCGCAGGATCGATTCACCGCCTGCCGTAAACAACTGAATGGCAGGCCGGACCGGCGGCCGCAAATGGGGCCAGAGCCCCTTACCCTCGTCGAACAGCGGCTGCGTCCGGGCCGCCAGGGTCCGCTCCAGACTTCGGAACGACTCATCCGCCTGCCGCCGCTCGATCATCCGCTGCAGGGCGGCCTCGCTTACGCCGTGCTCGCGCATCATCTCCGCCGGGATGTAGATTCGATGGCGTTCGAGCAGGTCGCGAACCACATCCTGCCAGAAATTGGTCAGTTGCAGGGCGGTGCATGTGCAGTCGCTCAGGCGGAACATCTCGTCGATCTGGGGTCGATCCCCATGGCCGGTAATGAGCAGCACGATCCGCCCGACGGGATCGGCGCTGCCCGTGCAATACGTGAGCAGGTCCTCCCAAGTCTCATAGCGGGTTTGGCGCTGGTCGCGCTCGAACGCGTCGAGCAGGCGATGGAACAGCTCGGCCGGGACGCCGTGGCTGGACATGACGACCGCGAGCGCGGGGAAGTATGGACCCTCGACGACCCCGCCGGCGGCGCAGCGGTCGACCTGCCTGTGCATCTCGGCCAGTTCCGCCAGCGAATCGGCCTTGCTGGCCCGTTCATCGGCCGCATCGTCGGCGGTGCGGCAGAAGGCGTAGACCGCCGCGAAGTCGCGCTCGTGTTCGCGCGGCAGGAGTCGACTGATGACCGAAAAGTTCTCGTAGTGGCTCAGCGCGAGCTCCATGCAGGCGCGGAATGAGGCCTCGGCCTGCGCTGCGGGTTCAGGAGTGAGCGTCGCGGCGGTCATGGGGAGAAGTCTAGCGAGCCTTGAGGTGCGGCCGCACCGGGCGATTTTCGCTCGCTGCGCGCCACCGCCGTATGATTGAGCACGATGAAGGTAATTCTTGCCAATCCGCGGGGTTTTTGTGCGGGCGTGTACATGGCCGTGGACGTGGTGGACCAGATCCTGGCGCTGTGTCCGGATGAGCCGATCTACGTCTACCACGAGATTGTGCACAACAAGCACGTCGTTCGCCGCTTCGAAGAACGCGGCGTGACGTTCGTGGACAGCATTGACCAGGTGCCCAGCGATTCGATCGTGGTCTTCTCCGCCCACGGCATCAGCCCGGAGGTGCGGCGGGCCGCGCGGGAGCGGCGGCTGACGGCCATTGACGCCACCTGCCCGCTCGTGACCAAGGTGCACATGGAGGCGATCCGCTACGCGCGCGACGGCTATCAGATCCTGCTCATCGGCCACAGCGGCCACGATGAGGTCGTGGGCACCGTCGGCGAAGCGCCCGACGCCATCCAGGTCGTCGAGTCTCCCGAGGATGTGCCGAACCTTCGCATCCACAACCCGAACCGGCTCGTCTACCTGACGCAGACGACGCTGAGCCTGGATGATGCGGAAGTGATCATTCGCGCACTGCGAGATGCGTTTCCCAACATCAAGTCTCCGCCCAGCGACGACATCTGCTACGCGACGACCAATCGTCAAACGGCGGTGCGCTGCATCGCTCCCGAGTGCGACCTCGTGCTGGTCGTGGGCAGTCGCAACAGTTCCAACTCGGTGCGCCTGACCGAGATCGCCGAAGCGGCGGGAACACCGGCGCATCTGCTCGATGACATGTCGGAATTGCGCCCCGAGTGGTTTGAGAATGTCGAAGCCGTGCTCATCACTTCCGGCGCCTCGGCGCCCGAAGATCTCGTGCGTGAGATTCTCGCCGAACTCATCGCCCGGTACGACGCCATCGTGCAGCAGTACGACGTCTACGACGAGCGCATCGAATTCGGCCTGCCCCAGAGCCTCAAGGAACTGATGCGCGAGCGCGGCGTCGATCCGAGCGGGCGCACCATCACGCTCGATCACAGCAGCGGCATCGTGGATTGGCTGAACGAGCGAGGCGGGGCCGTCGAGCCGGTGCGCATCACCATTTCCGCGCCGGCCAGAGTCGGGAATTGATCGGGTAATACGAAGCGCCCGCAACGAGTGCCAAGGGCGACGGTGCAGGCTGCAAGGGGCTGGCGGTCGTGTTGTGCCATTATCGGACGAACCAATTGTGAAAAAAAGTGACAAATCCGCCCTTCCCCCTTGCGAAGCGTGCGGAATCCTTTAGACTGTTCCATGGTGTGGGTGGGGGCCGAATGGGCCTCCAGCGCGGGAAAGTGCATTCGCACGCGCCGCGCGATGAGGGATCCGGCTCACGAATTGCAGATCGATGCCCGCAGAAGAAGGTCTTCTAAGGGTAGAGTGCTGGAGCGCCCGTTGCGCTCCTGTAGCCATGCATTGATGTGACGGGACCGTGGAATCAAGCAGAAGGAGATCGGGGAAATGAACAAAGCCATTCTTGCAGGGATCGCCGCTCTGGCGATCGCTCCGGCCAGCGCCATGGCGCAGTGGTCGGATGACTTCGAGTCTTACGGCGACGGTGAACTGCTCTTCAACGTCGGCGGCTGGACGGGTTGGGACAATACGATGGGCGCCGCCGGCACGGCCACCAGTGCGCAGGCGCGCAGCGGCAACCGGTCGATCCTCGCCGGCCCCAGCGCCGACGCCATCCACCCCTTCGCCGGCGAATTCACCTCCGGCCAGTGGTCACTCAGCGCGTGGATGTTCATGTATCGCAACGACCACACCGCCGACACCTTCTTCATCGTCAACAATCAGTACAACCACGGCGGGCCGTACGTCTGGACCATCGAAATGCAGTTCGACGTCACGACGCAGACGGTTCTCGATGACTTCCGCACCGAGACGCCCATTGCCATCGCCTACGACCGCTGGGCCGAGATCCGAATCGATTTCGATCTCGACAACGACACGCAGACGACGTGGTACGACGGCCAGATGCTCTCGACGGGGACGATGACGCGAAGCAACGGCGATCCGCTCGAAATCGCCAACATCGACCTCTACTCCACGGGCGCGACGTCCTACTACGACGACTTCAACATCATCCCGGCGCCGGGCACGATCGCCCTGCTGGGCCTTGGCGGACTCGGCTTTGCCGGCCGCCGTCGTCGCCGCGCGTGAACCTGAGCCGGAGCGAGGCTCCGTGACCTGAACGCAAGCCGCGCCGGGACTCTGATCCCGGCGCGGCTGTCTTTTTGTGCCCGGGCGGCGTGGAGCGAAGCGGGTAATCTCCGTACGTTTCTCGGGCGACTGCATTCAACGCCAGGCGAGAGGGGAGCAGAAGATGAACGCAGCAGCACTTGCAGGCGTCGCGGCACTGGCCATGGCGACCGGCTCTGCCTCGGCTCAGTGGGCCGAAGACTTCGAGTCGTACGGCGACGGCCAGCTGCTCTACCACGTCGGCGGCTGGTCGGGCTTCTTTGACGAGATGACCGTCGCCGGCCGCGCCACCAGCGCCCGGGCCCGCAGCGGCAACCGGTCCATCCTCGTCGGGCCGGGCACCGATGCGGTGCACCCGTTCATCCCCAACTACACCTCCGGTCAGTGGACGCTCTCCGCGTGGATGTACATGGCCCGCGAGGACCACGTCGAAGACACCTACTTCATCGTGCACAACGAGTTCGAATTCCCCGGCCCCTTCCGGTGGACCATCGAGATGCAGTTCGACTATTCCACCGGCACGGTGCTCGACGACTTCCGACCCGAGACGCCGATTCCCATTGCCTACGACCGCTGGGCCCGGATTCGCATCGACTTTGATCTCGACAACGACGTGCAGACGACGTGGTACGACGGGCAGTTCCTCTCGACGGGCACGGTGCGGCTCGATCCGTCGTTCCCGCTGGCCATTGCAAACGTCAATCTCTTCTCCGCCGGCGCGACGAGCTACTACGACGATTTCCGGATCATCCCCGCGCCGGGCGGCGCTGCGCTGATGAGTCTTGGAGCACTCGCGATCGTGGGCCGCCGTCGCCGCCGCGCCTGAAATGAAGTCGGGCGACGGTTCGCGCGAGGCTCTTATCATTGTCGATGCCCGATTCCCCGCGGCCGCACATCTTCGATCTCGACCCGACGGCGCTGGGCGCACTCGTGACGCAATGGGGCTGGCCCCGGTTCCGCGCTGACCAGATCCTCGAATGGGTCTACCGCCACGCCGTCGCCGATCCCGCCGCGATGACCACGCTCTCGACCCGCGACCGCGAGGCGCTCGCCGGACGGCTCACGTTTCTCTCGGGCGAAGTGGCCGTGGATGTCACCGGCAGCGACGGCACGCGCAAACTGCTCGTGCGCTGGAATCCTTCGGCCGCCGCCGGGCGAAGCGAGGCGTCGATCGCGCTGCCGCTGTCCAATGCGGCGTCGCAGGAGACCGAGTGCGTGATGATCCCCACCGACGACCGCTGCACGGCGTGCATCTCGTCGCAGGTCGGTTGCCCGGTGGGCTGCACGTTCTGCGCTTCGGGCATCGGCGGGCTCGACGGCAACCTCAGCGCCGGGCGCATCGTCGAGCAGGTCTGGCTGCTCAATCGCGACCTGCACGCACAGGGCCGGCGCATCACCAACGTCGTGTTCATGGGTATGGGCGAGCCGCTGGCCAATTACCAGGCGGTGATGCACGCCGTGCGCACGCTCATGGCGCCGTGGGGGCTCAACATCGGCGCGAGGCGCATCACCATCTCCACCGTCGGCCTGCCGCGCGCCATCGAGCGCCTGGCCAATGAGCAGGTGCCCGTGACGCTGGCCATCAGCCTGCACGCGCCCAACGACGAACTGCGGAGGCGTCTCATTCCCTGGGCCGAGTACACGACGATTGCCGAGCTCATGGACGCCGGGCGGTACTACTTCAAACAGACCGGCCGCGAAGTGACGCTCGAGTACATCCTGCTCGGCGGCGTGAACGATCGGCCCGAGCATGCCGAGCAACTCGCAGGCGTGGCCAGGACGCTACGGGCCAACGTGAACCTGATCCGCTACAACGAAGTGGCGGGCCTGCCCTACGCGCGGCCGGGCGACGCCGCGGTGCGACAGTTCCAGGAAGTGCTGCGGCAGCGCGGCATCAACGCCCACATCCGCGCCAGCCGCGGCCGCGACATCGCCGCGGCGTGCGGCCAGTTGCGGCACGAGCAGCGCTCCGCGTCCGCCGCTGTTTCCACCGAGCAGGCATAAATCGAGAATCTGGCGGCTTTGTTCTTGACAGGCGCGACAGTCTTGCGGCATAATGTCGCTGGAGGGCCTCCCTGCCGACCATCCCCGGGTCGGTTGCCCGCCAGTCAGGAGAATCCAGATGACGCACCTGCAAAGGCAAACTTTCTGCGCGATCGTTGGGATGTTGTGCCTGGTCCGGGCGGCGGCCGCACAGACGACTTTTTACGTGAATGGCAACTGCGGTGATGACTCGTGGACGGGCCTGCAGGCGGCGTGCGAGAGCCCCAATGGCCCGAAAGAGACGATCCAAGGGGCGCTCGATAGCGCGACGAGCGGAGACACAGTGGTCGTGGCGGATGGATCGTATTCAGGAAAGGGCAATACGGAGCTGCAGTTTGGCGGCAAGGCAATCACCTTGCGCAGCGCCAACGGACGGGAACACTGCGAGATCGTCGGGCGCGGAGGCGGGGAGGTCGGCGGCATCAACTTCGACTCCGGCGAAGGGCCTGACGCGATCGTCGAAGGGATTACCTTTCGATACTGCTGGGGGCGCCTAGGCGGCGGTATCCGAGTGAGTTCAATGAGCACTCCGACAATCCGCGACTGCGCATTCGTCGAGTGCGTTGCAGCGAATGGTAGCGGGGCGGGTATTGGCCTTGATGGTCCGTGCGGCATCACGATTCGGAATTGTGACTTTCGCAGCAATGAGGGCAGCAGAGGCGCTGCAGTCGCAGCGTGGGGTGCGTGGGTCGTGATCGAAGACTGTGACTTCTCGATCAATCGTGCTTCTTTGACGGGCGCGGCGCTTTATCTTAATTACGGCGCGGAAGTGACCGTCAGTCGCTGCTCGTTCACCCACAACAGAGTCGAGGAAGACATCCTCTCGTCGAGTCCGGACGAAGGCTTGTGGGGAGCGGCGGTGTATCTGGGGGAGACCTGCTCCGGCACTTTCGTCGACTGTCAGTTCACCAGAAATGAAGTGGTGGCGTATCAGGTGGGACGGGGCGCATTCGGCGCCGGTGCGTACCTGGCTGCAGGAAGCGTGTCCACTTTCCTGCGCTGCGCGTTTGACGGAAATCGAGCGTTGGGCGGTGGTGGAGGCAAGGGCTGGGAGTCACGAGGCTCTGCAATCAGGAGTTCCGGTGCTTCCGTCGACGTGATCGATTGCCTCATCACCAACAACGTGACTGGTTCCGGTGCGGTCGCATCGGTAGATGGCAGCGTTCGAATCGTCAACTCGACCTTGGTCGGAAACCGTGGCTACAAGGGAGTCGGTGGAGTCGAATCGCTGAATGCCGATGACATGGTCGTGGTGAATTCGATCGTCTGGGACAATACAACGCCTCAGGTCGGCGGTGAGCCGTCGATCAATTTCAGTTGCGTGCAGGACGGCTGGATGGGGCAGGGAAACATCTCGGACGACCCGATGTTTGTTGATGCGGAAAACGGCGACTATCGATTGGCCGAGTTCTCGCCGTGCATCGACGCAGGCGACAGTGAATCGCTCGTCTGCACGCGAGCCGAGTCGATCGACCTCGCCGGCGAGCCTCGCTACCGCGATGACAAGCGGGTCCCCGACACCGGTCGAGGAACGGGTGCGTTGGCGGACATGGGTGCATACGAGGCCGCCGGCCTCGCGGGATTGCGCGTCGCCTGCGTCGAACCGCGCCAGTCCGGCGAAGTCAACAGCATCGCTGTTTCACAAGCAAGGCCGGGAAAAGTTATTTACTTCGCCTACGGCTTTCAGGAGGGGCTCACGCCAGTTCCCCGCTGCCGACCCGCCCATGTTCTGATTGATCAGTCCCGTCTGCTGGGACATGCGGTCGCAGACGCAGCTGGGAATGCGGTGCTCAGTGTGCACATCCCGGCAGGGCTCGCGGGACGGACGATCCGAATTCAGGCGGTCGAGCCGTTCACCTGCCGAGTCTCGAATCTCGGAGTCGTGACGATCGCGCCCTGACGGAGCCGGGAGAGCCGGACCGAGGTGAGCATCTTCATCACTGCGACGATCCCGCATATCATGCATGGACATCAGGCCCCGGTAGCTCAGTTGGATAGAGCAGCGGTCTTCTAAACCGCAGGTCGTGCGTTCGAGTCGCGCCCGGGGCGTTGAATGAAACCAAAAAGCAGGCGGGCCGCGCCGGAGGCGCGGCCCGCTTTCGTTTCTGCAGTCGTCCGTCGGCCTCGCCTCACGGCACGCCGACCACGTCGATGTCATCGACCCACAAGTAGTCGCTCGTCGAATTCATCTGCGAATCAAATGCAACGCGAGCGTTGGAGGTCATCGCCAGCCCGGACAGATTGATGTCGTAGTAGTGGTATTGGTTGTCGCTGACGGCGGCGGTCAGCGTATACACCTGCGAATAGTTCACACCATCGGGGCTGAACCAGACGATCGCGGTGTCGTTACCTTCGAACGAACTCACCTTCGCCCAGAACGTCAGGTGGACGGAGCCGGCGCCCGCGAGGTTCGCCTGCCGCTCCATGTATCCGCTGTTTCGGCGGAAACGAACGTGTCCGCTGCCGGTGTGCGGGTTGTCGCGCCGCCAGCGCAGCGAGATGTCGCCGCTGGTCGCCCACGAGCCGACCCACGCGCCGCTGCCGCCCGAGAAGTTGCGCGATTCGAATCCATCTGAAGCAAGCGACACCGGCGTGCCGTTCGGGTCGGTCACGTTGATCGTGACCGAGTCGGTGGCTGTAGCGCCAAGGTCGTCGGTCACGCGCACTGTCGCGTTGTAACTGTCTGGCACGGTGTAGGTCGCGCCGGCAAGCGGGCTGGTTCCGGTGGACTGGTCGTACACGCCGTCGCCGTCAAAGTCCCACGAGAAGTCGACGATGCTGCCGTCGGGGTCGAAGCTCGAAGACGCATCGAAAGACACGTTGAGAGGCGCATCGCCGCTGAGCGGGTTGGCGCTGAGCGACGCGACGGGCGGCTGGTTGCCGCCGCCGCCGACGAGACCGAGCGAGCCGTTGACGTTGATGCGGCCGTAGCCGAAGGTGTTGTCCACGCCGCTCGAGCCGAGATCATCGACGCCGCCCTTGAGGATCGCCTCGACCTCGGCCGGCGTGAGCGAGGGGTCGGCGGACCAGATCAGCGCCGCCAGGCCTGCGGTCAGCGGCGTGGAGAAACTCGTGCCGCTCACGGAGGCGTAGTCGCTGTCGCTGCCCGAGTCGGTCGTAAACACGCTCACGCCCGGCGCCACGAGATCGACGAACTGGCCGTAAGCGGAGAAGGAGGCCTTGTTGTCGTTGATGTCGGTCGCGCCCACCACGATGATGTCATCGTTGTCGCGATTGCCGTAGGTCAGGTTGCGGCCGTCGTTGCCCGCCGCCCAGACGAGCAGCCCGCCGATCGACCGGATGTACGTGGCGGTGGAGAGATTCGAGGAAACGTCCACGCCGCTGTACGAGACGCTGGCGACCCTGTCGCCGCTCTCGACGGCGGTGCGCGCCGCGTGCTGGAGGGTGGAGAGTGACGAGCCGCCGCCGGTGCTGTTGGATACGCGGAGCATGCGGTGGCTCAGATTCCAGCCCACGCCGGCCACGCCCACGCCGTTGTTGCCGTTGGCGGCGGCGCAGCCGGTCGTCATCGTGCCGTGCGGATGGATCGCGCCGATGACGCCGCCCTGGCTCTCCCAGACGCGATCGACGGCGTTGTAGCCTTCGAGCCGATGCTGTTGAAAATCCTGGTGCGTCGTGCGGATACCGGTGTCGCAAATGCCCACGCTCACGCTCGGATTTCCGGTGTGAACATTCCAGCCCGCGCACGAGTCCATGTTCACATGGTGCCACTGGCTGTTGAAGAGCGCATCGTTGGGGCACGAGAGCGGGTAAACGATCCAGTCCGGTTCGGCGTACTGGAACTGCCCGGTGGTGAGCAGCGCGTTGGCGGCTTCATTCTCCGTCTGCCCCTGCGGCAGGGAGATGATGTACTCATCCGTCTGCCAGATGTACTCCACGAGCGGGTAGTCGGCCAGGGCGACCAGCGCCTGCTCTCGACGCTGCTCGATCTGCTGCTCTGAGAGCCCCGCCGCCTGCCAGTGCTGGGGCTGGAGCGGCCGGACGATCAGCCGCCCCGAGAATTCGCGATCACCCGGTACGGCGGTGTAGTGCACGGCTTGGGCAGCCGGCGCCTGGGCAAGAAGTGAAGATGGCACGATCATCGGAATGGCGCCGAAGCACACCGCGTGCCGAAGGGCAAGCGCACGAAAACGGTTCATCGCATATTCCTCCGCAAGAAGCCAAGGTCAGCAACGTGTCGAAACGCTCGATGCACGTACCTGGGAGAGCCCACCAGCAGACGGGACGGGGGTGGACCCAAGTAGCGCCAGACTACCAGAAGTCGGAGCGGGTGTCAATAGGCAATCGCGCGCAAAACGGCCGCAACAGCCCCGGCGGAGCCTATCATCAACCCAATGCGCCTCGGCCGCCTGGTCGGCCGCGCGCACACACCTGAACGAGGAGGTTGGTCATGCGATACAGCAGAACGACGCGCGAGCACGGACGATCGGCATCGGCAGTGGCGACCCTGGCGGCCGGATTGGCGCTGAGCCTTGCTGCGGCAGCGCCGGTGTGGGCACAGGCGACCGCCGCCGGCCAGCGCGGGACGCCCGCTGCCTCCGCCGCGACAACGGCCACGGCGGCGCGCAAAGTCGGCTCGCCGGTGTTCACCGACATTCCGGGGCTGATCGAAGATGCCATCGCCCAGGCCGACAAGGCCGTCGCCGCGATCATCGCCGTGCCCGACGAGAAGCGCACCTTCGAGAACACGCTCGGCGCGATCGACGATCTGCTCGCGCGGCTCGACGGCGGCACGAACATGGCCCAGTTCATGGCCTACGTCTCGACCGACGCCGCTGAGCGCGATGCGTCCAACGCCGCGCAGCTGCGCATCGAGTCGTGGATGATCGACCTGAGCAAGAACGAAGATCTGTACCACGCCGTCAAGGCGTATGCCTCCACGGATCCGAAGCTCAGCGGCGAGCGTGCGCGGCTGCTCGAGCACACCCTGCGCGACTACCGCCGCGCCGGCATGGAGCTGCCCAAGGAGCAGCGCGACAAACTGACGGAGATCGAAAAGACGCTCTCCGAACTGGCGATCCAGTTCCAGACGAACATCCGCGAAGATGAAACCGTCGTCGCCGTCACGCGTGATGAACTGGCGGGCGTGCCCGAGGAGTTCATCAATTCGCGCAGCCGCACAGGCGACCTTTATGTGATCACGATGGACTACCCCTCGGTGGATGCGGTGTGGAAGCACTGCACCGTCGAAACCACCCGCGAAAAGGTCCGCTTCGCCTACGCCCGGCGCGGCGGCCAGAAGAACGTCCGCCTGCTCGAACGGATTCTCAAGCTGCGCGATGAGCACGCGGGGATGCTCGGCTACGACAGCACCGTCGATTACGTCGTCGAGACGCGCATGGCCAAGAACGACGACACCGTCGCCCAGTTCTACGAAGACCTCATTCCCATCGTGCGCAAGAAGGCCGAGAAGGACTACGCCGAGCTTACCCAGGCCAAGCGGCAGGACACCGGCGACGCCAACGCTGTCGTGGAGATCTGGGATCGCAACTTCTACGAAGACTACCTGCTGCGCACCAAGTACAACGTGGACAGCCAGGAAGTGCGCCAGTACTTCCCACTGCAGGCCGTGCTCGACGGCCTCTTCAGCATCACCCAGTCGCTCTACGGCATCGAGTACCGCGACGTCACCGACAGCGCGGGCACGCCCGACCGCCCGCTGTGGCACGAAGACGTCAAACTCTACGAGGTGTACGACCGCAAGACGGGCGAGATGCTCGGCTCGTTCTACATCGACCTGTTCCCGCGCGACAACAAGTACAACCACGCCGCCCAGTGGGGCCTGCGCCAGCACAAGGTGTACATGGATGGCACCGAGCAGAAGCCGCTGGCCGCGCTCGTGTGCAACTTCACCAAGCCCACGGCGGACAAGCCCTCGCTCATGCAGCACGACGAGGTCGAGACGTTCTTCCACGAGTTCGGCCACTGCCTGCACACGATCCTCAGCGAGGCTGATCTGCAGAGTTTTGCCGGCACGAGCGTCGAGCGAGACTTTGTCGAGGCGCCTTCGCAGATGTTTGAAAACTGGGTGTGGGACGCCGATGTGCTCGCGACCTTTGCTCGCCACTACCAGACTGGCAAGCCGCTGCCGCGCGACCTGCTCGATCGCATGATCTCGGCGCGCCATCTCAACTCGGGCCTGTGGGCGATGGGACAGATCTGGCTGGGCAAGATCGACAACGCCTACCACACGGCGCCCGGCGGCGAGATCGACACGACTGCGGTGCAACTCGAACTCTCCGAGCAGCTGCTGCCGTATCCGCCCATGCCCGAGACGTGGTTCCAGGCCGCGTTCGGCCACCTCATGGGATACCAGGCCGGGTACTACGGGTACATGTGGTCGCTCGTGTACGCGTCGGACATGTTCCAGCGCTTCAAGGAACTGGGGATGCTCGATCCCGACGCCGGCCGGTACTACCGCGAGAAGATCCTCGCGCGCGGCGGCACGATGGACGGCATGGACATGGTCCGCGACTACCTCGGTCGCGAGCCGGACATGAGTGCGTTCCTCAAGCACCTCGGACTGGAAGAGTGAGCCGCGCGGCACACGCCCGCTTGCAGGCATAGCCTCCCTTACGCCCCCGTGCGGGCCGAGGATGCGCTTTGCGCTGCGGATCCGAATGCAATGACGATGACGAACCGATCCGGGAAGGAAGGCGGTTGAACGATGGAAATGATTTCCCCGGAAGAGAAGCAGAAGATCACCGAGCAACTGGAAGAACTCAAGTCACGCCGCCCCGAGATCAGCCAGCGCATCGCCGAGGCCCGCGAACTGGGCGATCTCAAGGAGAACGCCGATTACCACGCCGCGCGCGAAGACCAGGGCGTGAACGAAGCCCGCATCCGCCAGTTGGAGGAGCGGCTGAGCAAGGCCATGGTCACCGGTCAGGACTCCGTCGTTCCCGAAGACATGGTCTTCCTCGGCGCCACCGTCAAGCTCCGCAACGTGGATAACGAAGAAGAGATGCTCTACCGCCTCGTCGGTGAATCGTCGGGCGTGTTCAGCGACGAGGTCATCGAAGTCACCTCCACGTCGCCCATGGGTTCCTCGCTCATGCGGGCCCGCATCGGTGAAGTCATCCGCGTCGACCTCCCCCGCGGCACGAAGCGCTTTGAAGTTATCGAAATCGTTGCTTAGTCCAGATTGGCTGATACGAGGTGCAGCATGAGTGATCGGGTGGTGGGGCCGTTGTCCTTTCTCCATGTCACAACCTGGCTGGCTCTGGCGCTGGCGCCCCTCGGCGCCGCGGCACAGGAGCCCACGCCGGATTCACCGCCTCAGCCGCCCGCCAAGTCGCCCGATGTGCAGCCGGCGGAAGACAAAGACTCAAAGCCCGGCGCGCATTGGGGCGAGGACCTCGTCAGCACCCAGCACACGCTCGTCATCAACGGCGAGTCCATCGCCTACACCGCCACGGCCGGCACCATGGCGCTCCGCGATGAAAAGGGCAAGGACCGCGCCAACCTCTTCTTCGTCGCCTACACCCGCGATGGTGTCGCCGACAATTCCAAGAGGCCCATCACCTTCACCTTCAACGGCGGGCCGGGCTCGTCCTCCGTCTGGCTCCACCTGGGCCTGTTCGGTCCCAAGCGCGTCCTCATGAACGACGACGCCACCCCCGTGCCGCCGCCGTTTCAACTCGTGGAAAACGGCTACTCGCTGCTCGATGTGACCGACTTCGTGTTTATCGATCCGGTGACGACCGGCTACAGCCGCGCGGCCGAGGGCGTGAATCCCAGCGAGTTTCACGGCGTGGATGAAGATGTTGAGTCCGTCGGCGAGTTCATTCGACTCTACTCCACGCGCTACAAGAGGTGGAGTTCGCCCAAGTTTCTCGCGGGCGAGAGTTACGGCACGACGCGCGCGGCCGGGTTGTCCGGCCACCTGCAGAACCGCCACGGCATGTACCTCAACGGCATCATGCTCATCTCCTCCATCCTCGACTTCCAGACGGCCCGCTTCGATACGAACAACGACGAGCCCTTCATCCTCTTCCTCCCCACGTACTGCGCCACGGCGTGGTACCACGGCCGGCTCGACGACATGCTCCAGCGCAACTTGCGGCAGACGCTCGATGAAGTTGAAGCCTTTGCGCTGGGCGAGTACGCCAGCGCCCTGCTCATGGGCGACCGGCTCAGCAAGGAGGAGCAGTCGAAGATCGCCGCGAAGGTGGCGCGGTACTGCGGCGTATCGCAGGAATTCATCGAGCGGTGCAACCTGCGGCCGGACATCGGCCGCTTCGTCAAGGAACTCCGCCGCGACGAGCGCCGCACCGTCGGCCGGCTCGACAGCCGCTTTGTCGGCATCGATCGCGACGCCGCCGGCGACTCGTATGAATACGACCCGAGTTACGCCGCCATCCAGGGGCCGTACAGCGCCGCGCTCAATTCCTACGTCCGCACGGACCTCGGTTACGAGAATGACCTGCCGTACGAGATCCTCACCGGCCGCGTGCATCCGTGGAGCTACCGCCGCTCGACGAATGAGTATCTCGACGTGGCGGAGACTCTGCGCGGCGCGATGGCGCAGAACCCCGCGCTGCGTGTCTACGTCGCCAACGGCTACTACGACCTCGCCACGCCCTACTTCGCCACCGAGCACACGTTCAACCACTTGGCGCTCGATCCGTCGCTCAAGGGCAACGTCAGCATGGGTTACTACGAGTCCGGGCACATGATGTACATCCACGAGCCGTCACTGAGCAAGCTCCGCGATGACCTCAAGGCGTTCATTCAGTCCGCCCTGCCGCCGACTCAGTGATCGTGCCGACTCATCTTCTGCCCGCGAACGCCAGCCCGCCGGTCATCGGCAGCGCCGGGATCTCCACCGGCTGGCTGCTGAGGATCTGCTCGTAGGCCATCACGAGATTCTCGGCGTACCTGCTGCACGAGAAGAAAGAGAACGCTTCGGAGCGGGCGGTGTCGCGCAGCGACCAGTTCTTCTGCGGGTCGTCGATGAGTTCGCGCAGGCGTTGCACGATGGCGCCGTTGTTGCCGGGCTTGACGACCAGCGCCGTTTTGCCGTTCTCGACGACCTCGGCCACGGCATAACCGGCTTCTGCGATGACCGCCTTGCCAGCCGCTGCCGCCCAGAGCATCGGCAGCACTCCCAGCACCTGGCCCGGCCTCGCGCTCGGCGGTGCGGCCAGAAGCGCTCGCGCTGCGGCCAGGGCCCGCCGGGCGGGCTCGGGTCCGCGCTGCGCGGGCTGCTCGACCAATGCCGATTGCGTGTCATCGCCGAGGTGCAGCATCAGGTCAGCGCCCGCGACAACTTCCCAGGGAAGCGCGGCCCGCGCATCGAAGATGAGCCGGTCAGGTGAGCCGCCTCCCATGACGAGCGAGCGCGCCATCGACCGGCGCGAGGCGCCGGCGGGCACGACAAAGCACACATTGAGCCCGCTCAGAGCGCTGCACGCCTGGATGGAGGCGATGCGCGATGCATCGACGCACGCGTCATGCTGCGCCGTCGCAAGAACCACCACAGTCCGGTCAGATCGAATGTCCCATTCTCGCCGCAGGCAGGTCCGATCGCCCTGCTGCAGCCGCGCGAGGTCGAGGCCCGGCCGCAGCACGTGCATGAGCGACGGCTCGACGCCGGCGTGAGCCCAGGCTCGTTTGATGCTGCTGCTGGCGGTGAGGATGGTGACCGGCGCCCGGCCAGCGGTGCTCAGCACGCGCAGCCACTGTCCCTGCTCGCGGCTGATCGGTTCTGTCGTCAGGGTGAGCACGCGAAG
Source organism: Phycisphaerales bacterium (assembly GCA_020852515.1). Classification (NCBI taxonomy): domain Bacteria; kingdom Pseudomonadati; phylum Planctomycetota; class Phycisphaerae; order Phycisphaerales; species Phycisphaerales bacterium. Next base: position 176,237 of record JADZAS010000011.1, on the reverse strand, counting down.
CACGCCCGGCGCCGCCGCCATCGCCATGCCCAGCGTCGCGAGCGACCAGCAGTGGATGAGATCGACCGGCGCCACGGCTGCGACGTACCGCCGCAGCGGCCCCAGGCTCATCCAGGGCCTCCCGCCCAGCGGCGCGAGGCGGTCGCAGGTTGTTACGCCCAGCGAGCGAGCCAGCCGCTCGGCCCCGCTTCCGCCAACCACCGCCGCCATGAGATCAGTCTGTCGGGCCGCCGTGGACTGCGCCAGGTCGCCCAGCATCGCCGTGGCGCATGGGCCGACCATCGGCCCGTGCGGGTCGATGAGGTGCAGCACGCGCGGCCGATAGGGACGCGCCGCAGATGGCACGACGGTGCGGCTCAATCCGAGACCTGGGCGTCCAGCGGATTCTTTTCGTGGGCGTAGAACAGTTGCGCCAGCCGCAGCCCCGTCACGTCGGCTAACTTCCGCTGAAGTTCATCCACCTTGTTGGGGTCGTACTCGAACGTGGATTTGTACGCCAGTTCGACCGTGAGGCGATGGTACTCGTAGTCCGTCGTCGGCGGCCAGAGTCGCGCGCCGCTCTCGGTCTCCACGACCTTTACTTCCATGATGCACGTGGGGATCGTGCCGCGCTCATCCACCAGGGTGAACTGGCGGGGCACGGCGTAGATGACGATGTCCGCGTGCACCTTGCGGCCGATCTCTTCGATCGACATGATGTTGCCGGTGGTCTCGCGCGCTGCTTCGCGATTCACCGCCGCGGGATCGATCGCCTCGGGCACGAGTTCCTGCACCTTGAGCACTTCATTGGTCGCACGCATGGCGATCTGGTTCACAAAGCGCGAGCGCGGCAGCACGTTGGCGCGATCGTCGATGAACACCACGATGGTCTGCTGCGGCAGGGTGTACTTCGCGGGCGTCTTTTCGGGCCCGCTGATGAGATACGTTCCGGCTCCGACGAGATTGCAGCCCGCTCCGGCGAGCAGCAGCACCGCCAGGCCGCCCAGCAGCAGCATGGATTGGATCAGTCTCATAGACGGTGACGCTCCTTCCGGGCGTCGGCGTCGATGTCGCCCTTCTTGCGCGTGTAGGTGTAGAACAGCTTGGTGGCCTCCTGCCCGAACTTGACCTGCAGGCCCTGTTCAATGATTGCCTGGGGCACCTGGTCGCGCTGAACGCCATCCATGGGCGGGTAGCGCACCTTGACCCGCTCCGTGAAGGTGGGCGTCATCGGGTCCGCCCCGTCGGCTTCGAACACGTTGACATCCGCGATGATCACCCCGTCCCACAGATAACTGTTACCCGGCAACTGCAGGCGATACTCGACGAGATCGACAATCACCAGGCGTTCGACGCCGAGCGCTTCGGCCAGCCTGGGAATCTCCATCGTGGGCCAGTAGATGTTGTTGGCCTGGTACGCGACGGCGTAGCCGGGCGGCAGGATCTTGGCCCCTTCGCACGCTTCGTGCAGCCCGGCGCTGAGGTATTCGCACAGCCGCGGCACCGCCGTCGGATGCTCGTACTGCGCATCGAGCGGACAATCGACGAGCACGGCCACGCGCTTGCCGTTCAGGCCTTCGTACTGCGCCTTGAACTCGACTTCCGTCTCTGAATCGACTGCCTGCGCCACGAACCCGATGGCGTCGCAGCCGGCGGAAACGCCCAGGCCCGCCACGCAGAGCGCTGCGGCAAGCCATGAACACGGCCGTGCAATGATTGCTTTCATACGCCGATGCCTCCTTTGAGGGCCCAGATCTTGTACCCCCACGCCGCCAGCAGCAGCGCGCCCAGAATCCAGACGACGCTCGGCCGCCACATGCGCTGGAAGACGCGCCAGATGGGTGAGCCCGTAAACGCGATGTACACCGATACCCAGAACGCCGCAGCCGTGCCGATCGCCAGCAGGCAGCCCATCGGCTGGGTGATGAAGGACTTGATCAGATGCCCGTCCGCCGCGTGTGCAAACGCAGTCGTCATCCCGCACGTCGGACACGGCATGTCGGCATAGGCGATCCAGGCGCAGGACTGGAGCGGCAGCAGTTGGGTGTGCGTGCCCACTCCACTCGGCGAAGGCTCGAGCCACGCCGCGACCGACAGCAGCGCCAGGCACGCCAGGGCTACCACGGCCGCGACCGACCGCTCGACGACCGCGTTGCGCGACGCCGGTCCGAGGAGATGGCCGACAGCCGGCATCGGATCCCGCAATACCTCGTTCATACCCTGTCCGATCTTCAACGCCGCCCGGCCCCGGGCCCTCTGTGAGGCTGGATGCGCCCAAGGCCCCCGAATTCCACCAAAAGGGCCGGACTCAACCAATTGAAGCCGTTTTCCGCTTCCGGACGCTCGACGCCAAGCGTAACAGTACCCGCCTGCCGGTCGATCCGCCACGAAACCTCGGGGAAAGGCGGCTCAAACTACTCGTCGTCGCCCTCGGGAGGACCCGCCTGCGTGCCGGTGAGCAGTTCCTCGCAGCGCCCGCACCGCTCGCCCGCCTCCCAGCAGCCCTCGAGTATGCCGCAGACGGCCTGGTCGATCTTCGCACAGATGCGCTTCAGGTCGATCGACGCGAAGTCGAGCACGCCGCGCTGACTGGTCCGGGTGAGCCAGTACTCCGCCGTGCCTTCGGGCTCGGGTCCGAAGCGATCCGCCGCCGCCATGTAATAAATACCCAGTTGCAGATCCGCCTTGCTCGGTTCGAGGCGGGTCCTGGTGGGCTTGCCCGTCTTGTAGTCGATGACGTGGATGCCCGCGTCATCGAGATCGATGCGATCGATGCGGGCGGTGATGTAGTGCGTCTGGCCGTTGCACAGGTAGGGGAAGCGAATCCGCTCCTCGGTGTACAGCACGTGCAGATTCGGCGAGTGCATGCTGTCGTGGTACAGCCGCAGGGCGCGCTCGATGCGCTCGGCCATTTCGTGCGAGCGGATCTCCTCGGGCGGCCGCATCTCGTCGTAAGCATCCTGGCCGATCTTGATCAGGTCATCGATGTCGGGCAGCGCAATGTGGTCGGGGTTGTTCTCCGCCTGGCGAAGGCGCTCGTAGAAGAACTCGAGGCTGCGGTGGATGATCGAGCCGAAATTCGCGGCGGCGGCCTGCGCCTCGGGCACGCCCACGACGTGGCGCAGCCAGTAGCAGCGCGGGCAGCGGAGGTAGAGATCGAGTTCTGAAAAGTTGAGTTCGAGTGGCGATTTGGGGCCGGGGATCAGCGGCACGAGCGGTTCATCGCGCTCGAGCGTTTCAACTAGAGCTTCAAGTGTCGCGCGGTCGCCCGGGTCGGCCGCGGCGAGCACCGCGCGCAGTCGCGCCGGCGATTCGGCCGCCAGCACCGGCAGTTGCAGCGCGGCAGCGCGCAGCCGATCCCGCAGCGCCGCCAGTTGCCCGACCGGCAGAGCGGGATCGCTCAGGTCGTGCAGCAGGCTAAAGATCTCGCTGCGCAGGTTCAGTTTCAGCCGGTCGCGAACCGAGCGATTGGGCTTGCTGATCTCGCCGCCGACGCCGAGTTGAGTCGCCTCGAGCGCGGCATCACCCGTCGCGGCATCGAGCATCTCCAGCGGCAGGGTGTCGCTTGCCGCCGCCTCGATTTCGTCCCAATACACCGAGGGAGAGCACTTGCGCCCCGAATCGTGCATGGCCTGCGCCAGCAGCACGAGGCGCCGCCTCGCTCGCGTCATGGCGACGAAGAACACGCGCCGCTCATCGTCGTCGTGCGTCGAGGTCTGGCCGCGCGTCAGCTCGTCAGGCAGCAACTGCTCGTCGCGGCTGGATCGGTTCATCGTCGGATAGCCGAACTGCCCGTTCACGCGCGGGATGAACACCGTCTCGAACTCGAGCCCCTTGGAGCCGTGCGCCGTCAGCAGGCGCACGGCGTCGCGATCGGAGAGTTCAAAACCCGAGTCGAGCCGCGACTCGACCGACGCGGGAATCGAATCGAGCGAACCGTTGGTGAGATCATCGAGATACGCGATGAATTGCCCGACGCGGCGCGGCGGGTCGATGTTGCCCAGCCGTTCGCTCACGAACGCCAGCCACCGGCCGAGTTGCTCGACACGCGCGCGGTGCTCGATCGAGTCCACCGGATCGATCGTCAGCGCGCCCGTTGCGTGGATGATGGCGCGCGTCAGGGTGTCGGCCGGCTGGCTCAGCGCGACTTCGGCCAGCTGCAGGTACTGCCGGGCGAATCTCTCCGCGGCTTCCGTCGGCCTGCGGCTGATAATCCAGTGCACGAACGGGCGCGACGCGGCGTCTTCATCGCCGGCGCGGGCCGCTTCCGCCGCACCGCGCCGATGGGCCAGCGACCACGCCGACACAGTCGGCAGATCAAGATCATACGGCGGCCGCAGCAGCAGGCGCGTCAGCGCGGTGTCTTCGTGCTCGTCGGCCAGCAGCCGCATCCACGAAAGCACGTCAGCAACGGCTGGATGCTCGAACGCCTGGCCGCGTTCGGGCATCTCGACCGGGATCTCAAGCACCTGCAGCGACGCGGCGATCCTTTCCAGGTCGGTGTTGGATCGCACCAGCACGGCAAAGTCGCGATACGCCGCGCCGTCCTTGACGGCGTTCTGAATCATGCCGCCGATCACCGGTCCTGCGCCCGACGTGCCGCGGTAGCGCACCATCTCGATCGGTTCGTCCGCGTCTCGATTCACGCCGGCGGCGACGGTGGTCTTGTCCGGGGCGAACCGGTCGCTGCAGCCGCGGATGATCACGTCGGCCGCCGCGAGAATGACCGGAGACGATCGGTAGTTCTGGGTCAATGTGATGGTGCGCGTGCCGGCCCAGTGCTCGGCGAAGCGTCGGAAACTGCTCTGCATCGCCCCGCGGAAGGCGTAGATCGCCTGATCGTCATCGCCCACGACGCACAGGTCGTGCTCCGGCCCCGCAAGACACTTGAGCAGTTCAACCTGCGCGGGGTTCACATCCTGAAACTCATCCACAATGATGTGCCGGTAGTCGCTGCGCACGATGGCGCGAAGGCTCGAGTGTTCGCGCAGGATCTGCAGCGGCAGCGTCTGCAGATCATCAAAGGTCACGACGCCGCGCTGCCGGCAGAGGCGTTCGTACGCGTCGTAGAGTCGCGCCAGGCTCATGAAGCGATCCGCGCGGGCCTGCTCGGCGATCAGGTCTTCGCCGGCGAGTTCCGCCTCGTTGTCGCGCGCCCGGGTCATCCACTGCTGCGCGTAGTCCAGCGCGGCGGCGGGAAAGATGGCGTAGTTTCGCGCCTCGCTCACGAAGTCGAGCGCCACGGGCACGACCGAGTATGGGTCGTAGAACCACTTCTCCCGGCCGACACCCGTCTCATCCACGACACGGCGCATCAGCGCCTTCTGCTGCGCTTCGTCGATGTGATCGGGCTCGGAGCGCAGGCCGGCCCGATCGCCGAACTGCCGCACGAGCCGAAGGCCGAAACTGTGAAAAGTCGAAGCCACCAGCCGCTCGGCGAGCGAAGGCGAGCCGAGCATCGACGCCAGGCGGGTGCGCATCTCCTCGGCGGCCTTGTTCGTGAACGTCAGGGCGAGGATCGTCTCGGGTTCGACGCCATCTTCGTTGATGAGCCGGCAGATGCGATGGGTGATGACGTGCGTCTTGCCTGTGCCGGGCCCGGCAAGGACAATGAGCGGTCCTTGGCGGTCGTAGACCGCTTCGCGCTGCGCCTCGTTGAGCGGCAGCCTCGCCGCCGCCTCGATCTCCACCAGTTCATCAACCATCGGCTCATTGTAACCGATGGCCACCGATCAGAGCAGGCGAACCAGCGCCAGCGCGGTGCGCGCGGCGGCGGCCCAGATCTCCTGAGGCTGCTGCATCTGCGCCACCTGCTCGGCGAGCTCCGCCCGGATCCGGCGCGACTCGGCGAGGTCAAAGTCCGAGCCAATCGCGGGTCGATCCAGTCGGCTGGCGAGCAGATTGAGGCCCGAGGTCAGCGCGCGATCCAGCCGCTCACCCGCCTGCTCGTGCCGCGCCAGTCGCCGCTCGAGCGTGAGTAGCGTCACCTGGTCGGCGGCGAACTGCTCAAGCAGCGATCGCATGAGCGCGGCCTGCTCAGGCGCAAGCGTCACCGGCCCCGTCGAGTCGAGGACGATGGCCAGGGCGCTGGCGTCAATGTCGGTGATGTCGTGGTTCACTGGTCATTGCTCCTTGTGGTTGTGTTCGCTTGCGCATCTTGGGCGGGCATCAGCGCTTCGATGAGTTCTCGCGTCGCGGAGCGCAACTGCTGATCTTCAATCAGACGGGAGGTCTGGATGGCGGCGGCGCGCCATCGCATCGGCTCGGCCCGGCGTGCGGCCGTCGCGCTTCGCACTGCAGCGGTGAGTTCCACGGCTTCATCGAGCAGGACCCGGGCCGCTGCGCTGCGGGACTCAAGCCCTTCGAGCAGTGCGCGGCGACTCTCCTGCAGGCGCTGCCAGGGCGCGAAGCGCTCGATGAGGCGCTGCTCGGCCGCCTGACGCGGTTCGGGCGAGAGATCAGCCGCTGCGGCCGCATCCGAAACGAGCCTCAGCGCCTGCTCAGGCGAAAGTCGGCCGCTTCTGATCTCCTCGACCACGGCGTTATCCGAGCCCTCGCGCAGCACGCGCTCGATGAGCGCCTCATCGGGCCGTCCTGCGGCCGACTGCAACGCATCGAGGTCGAGCAGCAGCGCCAGCCGCAGGCGCTCGGCCGCCGCGTCGCACACGGTCTCGGCCAGGGCGGCGGTCGTTTCGGTTGCGTCCGTTTCATGCGCCAGCACGCGCCGGTGGATGTCATCAAGCGCATCGAGCGCGGCTGTCGAACTCGCGGGCGGCGCTGCGCAGGAAGGTGCGATGAACAGGGCTGCCGCGAGGGACACCGTGTGCATCGCCGTGGCCATTGAGGCGAGTGGACTTCGATTCATGGTCGTGCTCCGTTTGAAGGGCCTGCAATGACCGCAGGATGGAGCACGGGCGAGAGAATGCAAGAAGCAATCGCGGCTGGCGGCGCAAACTCGCCGGAGGCGGCGCATTTGCAGCCGCCGCGTGCGCACGGAAGCGCGCCGGCAAATGACATCCCCCGCCTCGCGGGCGACTGCCTGAGCAGCGGCCGGCGAAACGGGGGATGCAGTGATTCAGATCAGGTCAGATGGATCAGGGAATCGGGCGGCGGTTGAGCCGGGTGGGCCGATCCCAGTACCACGCGTTGATCCAGTCTTCCCAGAACATGCGGCTGTCATAGTTGAAGCGGCGCGTGATGCGACCGGCCGTGTCATCGGGACGATCGGTGACGGTCAGCAGTTCGGGCGTGTGGTCCCAGAAGACTTCGTCGTTGACTTTCTGGGGATCGACGCGGCTGGCCTCTTCGAGGCTCGCCTCGTCATTGGATTCGCAGCCGATCATCGCGGCGGCAAGAACCCCGATCGTGAGAAGACGGAAACACTTGGCGTTTCGTGACATGGCTTTTCTCGCTGGGTTGGGATGGCGCTCTTCCACCGCACGTCAGACTGTGTTCTAGCCCGCGCCCGGCGGCGTGTCAACCAGACCGTGCCGGGCCAACTGCTCAGCCGGATGCTCACCAGGGCGGACACTGGTCGCAAAATCGGCTGGAAAGGCATCGAATGTCGCGCACCGCCGGGCGAACGGCGTAAGATGTCGGCGGATCGCTTTGCTGCGTCGGCCGGGCGGCTCGTGCCAACATGCTCGAACCGTTTCCAGCCCCATGGGAGCACGATCTGAGTTTCGGGGCGAAAACCAAGCCTCCAAAGAGTGGAAGGTTGCCGCCTCCGAACCGTGCGCCCACCTGCAAATGGGGTTCGAGCGTCTTGCCCGACTGCTCGGCCCGATGCGACAGAGATTCAACAGGACCTGCCCCATCGGGCGGGTCTTTGTTTTGAGCGAGAACATCCGCATCGGCCGGCCTTACGATTGCCTCGGCATGGCCCACGCTCCTGAACTTCCGGCCCAGACCGTTGAGCGGATCGTCGATTCGATCCGGCTGACCGTCAACACGCGCCACCTCGCGCCGACGCACCTGCCCAACACCGACACGATCATCCGCCTGCTCGAAGAGATTCGCGCGCTGATCTTCCCGGGATTCTTCGGGTCGCGCACGCTCAGCGCCGAGTCGCTCGCCGGGCACGTGCGCGACGCGGCCGAGCGCGTCGCGGCCGACCTGTGCCGGCAGATCGAAGCGTCGCTGGCCTACATGCAAGGGCTCGATCGCGGCGGCGAAGGGGGGCGGGGCGGTTCGTGCCAGCAGCGGGCCCGCGAACTGACGCTCGCATTTCTCGATCGCCTGCCCGAGATCCGCCGGCTGCTCGCGCTCGACGTGCAGGCGGCGTACGACGGCGACCCGGCGGCGCGGCACACGGATGAGATCATCTTCTCGTATCCCGGCGTCAAGGCGCTCACCGTCCACCGGGTGTCGCACGAGCTCTACCGCCTCGACGTGCCGCTGCTTCCTCGCATCATGAGCGAACACGCGCACGCCATGACCGGCATCGACATCCATCCCGGCGCCAGCATCGGCGAGGCGTTCTTCATCGACCACGGCACGGGCGTGGTGGTGGGGGAGACGACGCAGATCGGACGCCACTGCCGCCTGTACCAGGGCGTGACGCTGGGCGCGCGGAGTTTCCCGACCGACGGCGGCGGCCGCATCATTCGCGGCAACAAGCGGCACCCGACGCTGGGCGATCGCGTCATCGTCTACGCCGGTGCGACGATCCTCGGCGGCGACACGGTGATCGGCGACGACTGCGTGATCGGCGGCGGCGTGTTTCTCACGCGGTCCGTCCCCGCGGGTTATGTCGTGCAGGCGTCGCGGCCGGAACTGCGCGAGCGGCCCGACCCTGCGTCCGGCCCGTTCGAGTGGGGCGGCTCGGGTATCTGAGCGACAGCGCCGTGGTGGACGCGAACGGCTCGCCGGCGGGGATCGGATCGTCCGGGGGGCTGTCAATGGCGCGGGGCGACGACTATGATCGCATCCGGCCGCCTCGCGCGGCCGCACGGGGCGTAGCGCAGCTTGGTTAGCGCGCTTGACTGGGGGTCAAGAGGTCGGAGGTTCAAATCCTCTCGCCCCGACTTCCGCGAAGAACAAGCCCTTCGACGAACAGTCGGAGGGCTTTTTATATCCAAAGCCCAAACATTTGCGGTTCAATCCGTGGTGTTGAGTGATCAAGATCACACACTTCTCAGCAAGCGGTTGACGGGATTCGAACTTTTCGTCCGAACTGATCAAAGCGACCCGATGGGGCCCGCGACCCCGCGTCCGGAGTCGGTCATAGACGGAGTCCCCACGAGCATGCGTTCCTGTTCCACGAGCGATCTACAGTCGTTCGATGAGCCGCTTTTGGATCAGCATTGCCAATCGAAACCCTTTCCGTGCATTTCTGCTGGGCTTGATCCTGTCTCAGGGCGTTCCGTTGGCCATGGCACAGTCGCCGCCCGACTCCAAGGACCAATCTTCCGCGCAACCATCCCCCGCCAAAGAGAAGGTGTCACCCGTCGCGGCCCGAGTAGACATCGAGCCGGTGGCGCGCGATGACCAGATCCGCGACCGTCTCGAGCGCATCCTCATCGCGACTGGCTGGTTCCACGAACCGAGCGTTCACGTGGAAGAGGGCGTGGTCTTCCTCCGCGGCCGAGCGGAGACAGATGCACTTAAGGAGTGGGCAAGCAGCCTGGCCGGCAACACACAGGGCGTCGCCGCGGTCGCCAATCAGATGACCGTCAAGCAGTCGTCGCCATGGGATTTCAGCAGCGCGGAATCGGGCCTTTCCTCGGTGTGGCGGGACCTCCTGCGCGCGCTTCCCTTGCTGATGCTGGCGCTGATCATCCTCGCGGTTTCGGCCTTGGTTGCTTGGGTGACAACGTACGGCGTCCGCATTGTTCTCAGGCGCCGCATCAACTCTCGACTGCTCCGTGGATTGTTCGCCCGCGGGGCTGGTGTGCTGGTCATGGTCGCGGGCCTCTACATTGTGCTCCGTATATCGGGCCTGACCCAACTGGCTCTCACGATCATTGGCGGCACGGGCTTGATCGGGCTCGCGGTCGGGATCGCCTTCCGTGATATCACGGAGAACTACCTGGCCAGCATTTTCCTGAGCGTCCAGCGGCCGTTCCACACCGGCGATCTGGTCGAGATCGCGGACGTGACCGGTTACGTCAGGCAGCTCAACGTCCGCACGACCGTCTTGATGGCGCTGGACGGGACGTTGTGTCAGTTGCCGAACGCGAAGGTGTACAAGAGCGCTATCCGCAATTATTCGAGCAACCCCAACAGACGCGAAGACTTCGTCGTCGGCATCGGATATGACGACCGCATCGACTACGCGCAGGAAGTTGCGCGCCGAGTCCTGTCGGGTCACCCAGCGGTTCTGAACGACCCCGAGCCATGGGTGCTGGCGGAAGAACTGGGAAAGGCCACAGTGAACCTGCGAATCTACTTCTGGCTGAACGGCCAGAAGCACAGCTGGCTCAAGGTCCGCTCGTCGGTCATCCGGCTGATCAAGCGAGCCTTTCAAGACCACGGCATCTCCATGCCCGACGAAGCCCGGGAGGTCATCTTTCCGCAGGGCATTCCGGTCACCATGCTTTCCGATTCGCCTGGTCCAGCGCAACCCGACTCCACGAAACGCGATCCCGCCCAACTGCACGCAGCGCCGGCCGAACACATCGATTCCACTCCGGAAGCCGTCGTCACGGCGGCGGAAGGCGGCCTCTCCAGTGAGGCGGACACGCTCGATGAACAGGCTCGACTGGCGCACCAGCCCGACGATACGGTAAACCTCCTCCGCGGCGGCTCCGATGACAAGCCCACTTCCTGACGATTCGCTGCGCGAAGGTCGGGCGCCTGGCTTACGGGGCCGGCACCATCTTTCTCGGTGCAGCGCACCGCATGGACCGCGGGGCATCCTCATCGGAGCTCTGTTCAATCAACTGTTTGGCTGTGGATGACATGCGAGCGAAGGAGGTGCCGTCGTCGTGAAAGGGCGATTTTTCAAGTACTGGAGTCGCATTCGTTCCAGTTTCTGGTTTCTTCCGGCGTGCATGGCCGGCGCCGCCGTGGCGTTGGCATTCGTTGGAGTCACCGTGGATGAACCGCTGACGGAGTGGTTGGCGCTCAATCTGGGCTGGACGTTCACCGGTGGAGCGGAAGGGGCGAGCGCCGTGCTGGGCATCATCGCCGGGTCGATGATTACCATCGCCGGTGTGGTCTTCTCGATGACCTTGGTCGCACTGTCGCTGGCCTCGTCTCAGTTGGGGCCCCGTCTCCTGCGCAATTTCATGAGCGATCGCACCACACAGGTGGTCCTCGGCACCTTCATCGCCACCTTCCTGTACTGCTTGCTCGTTCTCCGCACGATCCGCCGCGCGGAGGAGGTCGCCTTCGTCCCGCACCTGTCGGTCACCCTCGGCGTACTCCTCGCGGTGGCGAGCGTTGGAGTGTTGATCTACTTCATTCATCATGTTTCTGTTTCCATCCAGGCCAACGAGATCGCCGCGCGGATCGGCAAGGAACTGGTCGGGAGAATCGACGATCTTTACCCCGAACACATCGGACGGGGAGCGCCGACGATCCCGGCGGAGCCACCCGACGTGGGCTTCCTGGAGGCGTTCGACAAGGATGCTCGGCCAGTCGGCGCGAACGGAGACGGCTATCTCCAGTTCATCGACGGTGCGGCTTTGCTGGCGCTGGCGATGGAGGAGGACTTGGTGATTCGACTGGAGCGAAGGCCTGGAGACTACGTCGTTGCCAGTTGTCCTCTGGCGCTGATCTGGCCAGAAAGTCGAGCGACCGACCGGCTGACCGAGCAGGTCCGTTCCCATTTCGTCCTGGGCAACCAGCGGACTTCCGACCAGGACATCGAATTCGGGGTGAACCAGCTGGTCGAGATCGCGGTCCGGGCCCTCTCCCCCGGGTTGAACGACCCGTTCACGGCGATGATGTGCGTTGACCATCTGGGATCCGCCCTGTGTCGTTTGGCGACACGAGCTATGCCGTCGCACTATCGCCATGACCACCAGAATCAGCTTCGTGTGATTGCGCCTGGCCATACCTTCCCGGAGGTCACAGACGCGGCGTTCAACCAAGTTCGGCAATACAGCCGCTCCAGCGCTGCGGTAACCATCCGCCTGCTGGAAACGATCGCCGTGGTCGCGGGATTCGTACATCGACCAGAGGACCGCACCGCGCTCCTGCGGCACGCTGAAATGATCGCCCGAGGGGCTCTGAAGGGTCTGCCCGAACGAGAGGACCGCCGGGCGGTGGAAAATCGCTGCCAGTCGGTAATCCAGTTATGCAGCGAAGCGAGAGCAAGTGGCCGCTGAAAGCACATCCGAAGGGTCCGCCGATGCAGGGCAGTACAGTCGCTGCCGAGCCCGGCTCGAAGAACTTGCCCGCATGATCAGCGGATTCATCAATGGGCTTGACAAGCGCAGCGAGTGATCGATCTCGGGCAAAAACGAACACGCCCCGCGAGTTCTCGCGGGGCGTGCTGGTGTTCAGAGTTGGCGGCGACGATCAATCGTTGAAGTCGCGGCCGCGGATGCCGTGCTTCGTCGCGCCGTAGTAGTACTGCAGCGGATCGCCCGGCTGGAGCGCCTCATCGGTCCATCCCATGCGGTTGGTCAGAGGGATGTACAGTTTCGGGTTGTAGGTCTCGGTGATCGAGGCGGTGCGCTTGTCGGCGCTGCCGTCGAAGAAGAGAACCGTGGCCTGGAGATCGCGCTCGTTGTAGCCGTGGGTCGGCTGCTCGTGGAACGAGTTGACTTCCCACACATACACCTTCTGGGTGGGGAACTTGACTTCTTCCTTGCGGAGATAGCGGCGACCGGCCGTGTTGACGTTTGACGGGCCGTTGTTCGCCTGATTGCTGTTGTTGTAGTGCTGATTTTCGACGAGGATTTCTCCGATGCGGGCCTCGGTGAACATGGTGGGATCCCAGAAGGCCGCATCGCTCATCAGATAGGAAATGCGGTGAATCGTGTTCTGGAACTGGTCCCGGGTCTCCTTGGCCTTGACGGAGTAGAAGCGGTCATCGGGGCAGAAGAAGACGTCGTCGTAGACGGCCTTGGAGGTTTCCTGCTTGGCAACGTACTTGGCCATGGCGCAGAACCAGTAGCGGTTGAGGGCGCCGTAGTGCATGACGCCGTTGCCCAGTTCAGGCGGCCAGCCGAACAGCTCGGCCCACGTCGGGCTGAAGTGCGGGCGACTTCCCTTAATCAGTCCGGTGTTCTGCGCGAAGATGGTCTCGCAAACCGTGCCATTGGAGATGACGCCGTTCCACTCCTGGCTGTAGGTCTCCAGGCCGATGCCGATGTTGCGCAGGTTGCCCAGGCACTTGGTCGCGCGGGCGGCGGCTCGAGCCCGGGCCAAGGCCGGCAGGAGAAGGCCGATGAGCAGGGCGATGACGGAGATGACCACGAGCAGTTCGATCAGGGTGAATCCCCGCTTCGATCTGCCCCGCGCGAGGCGCCGTGAGACGTGGCTGAGCATGGCAGTGACCTTTCGTTTGCGTTCTTCGATCTTCAACCGTTGAATAAGACCAGACCCCTCATCGGACGGCTACACCACTTGCCGCCCGGGGCCGTTTCTCGTCAAATCGCGCCTACTTCCGCTGGCGGAGTGCAGGCTGGACCTCCGGAGTTCCGCTTGTGCGTTCGGATCCGGCAGGCAGCCGCAAGTTGGCGCACCCCGATTGATTCTAGGGGTCAGGGGCATGAGTTCCAGCCACCTTCTGCCGAAGCGGCGCAGAAAAAGGGACGTTGGCGCGGAAGGCTACGCATCGCCGCCGTGAGCGGTTCCGGGCAATGTCGAGAAAGCCGTTCATTGGCTATGCCGCTGGCTCAAGAAAGGGGTTGCCAGCGGCCCCAAGTCAGGACGCGTGAGAGGATGGCGCATCGCCGAGATCGCAGAGCAACCCGTTGTCGAGCAGAACAGCGTGGTGAGAGGAGCCTGCCTCTGCGCTTCCACGCGGCAGCCGCGTCCCAGAGCGGCAGACCGCACTTCCGATCCCGTCCCAGCCCCGTTAACGGCGCACGCCCCGCGAAGGTATCGCGGGGCGTGCTGGTGTTCAGAGATGGCGGCGACAATCAGTCGTTGAAGTCGCGGCCGCGGATGCCGTGCTTGGTGGCGCCGTAGTAGTAGTGCAGCGGATCGCCCGGCTGGAGCGATTCATCCGTCCACCCCATGCGGTTGGTCAGCGGAACGTACAGCTTCGGGTTGTAGTTCTCGGTGACCGAGGCGGTGCGCTTGTCGGCGCTGCCGTCGAAGAAGAGAACCGTGGCCTGGAGGTCACGCTCGTTGTAGCCGTGGGTGGGCTGCTCGTGGAAAGAATTGACTTCCCACACATAGACCTTCTGGGTGGGGAACTTGACTTCTTCCTTGCGGAGGTAGCGTCGACCCGGCGTGTTGTAGTTGGATGGCCCATTGGAGGCGGGGTTGCCGTTGCCGTTGTTGTAGTGCTGATTCTCGCTGAGGATCTCGCCGATGCGGGCCTCGGTAAACATCATGGGATCCCAGAACGCCGCATCGGTCATCAGGTAGGAAATGCGGTGGATCATGTTCGCGTACTGGTCGCGCGTTTCCTTGGCGCGGCCCGAGTAGAAGCGGTCATCGGGGCAGAAGAAGACGTCGTCATAGACGGCCTTGGAGGTCTCCTGCTTGGCGATGTACTTGGCCATGGCGCAGAACCAGTAGCGGTTGAGCACGCCGTAGTGCATGTTGCCGTTGCCCAGTTCCGGGGGCCAGCCGAAGAGGCGGAGCCAGTCGGCGGTGTGGGCCGGGCGGCTGCCGGGGACCATTCCGTTGTTGGCGCTGAAGGACAGTTCGATGGCCGTGCCGTTGGAGACGACGCCGCCCCACTCCTGGCTGTAGGTTTCGAGGCCGATGCCGATGTTGCGCAGGTTACCCATGCACTTGGTGGCGCGGGCGGCGGCGCGGGCGCGGGCCAGAGCGGGCAGAAGCAGGCCGATGAGCAGCGCGATCACCGAGATCACGACGAGCAGTTCGATGAGGGTGAATCCCCGCTTGCGGACCGCGCTGGTGTTGAGACTGAGTGGTTTGAAGTGCATGCCGTCCCCTTTCGAGTGTCCTATTGACCTTGGGCTGTCCTGCCGAAACCGTTTGACACAGCCCGGGTGGTTCCGTCGAAACCGCAACGCAGCGCGAGTCCTTCGCACCTCGCGCTCCATCTGCCCGACCTGTTCTGACGCCCCGGACGCACGAGCGGCCGGAACGGGAGATACCCACGAGCCCGATCCTCACCCTGCCCAGCGGAATCGCTGACGGGGAAGGACCGTATATTGATTGATTCTACCTCAGAATTCACAGGTTTGAAGCGGAAAGTCGGAATTTTTACCAAAAGCCCGCAACCGGTCCAAACCACGGCCGCCGATGCCGGTCTGCCACTCGTAAAATCATTCGCAGCAGTCACTTGTCGCTTAGCAGGGCCTGCCGGCCTGGCCCGGCCAGCCCTCGCGCAGGAACCGACCGTTCTCGTGGAACACTTCGCCGTCGGCGGCGATGCGGCCGCCCTGGCGCAGATCGCAGACCATGTCCCAGTGCAGGCCAGACTCGTTGGTGTTGCCCGATTCGGGATAGCCCGCGCCGACGGCGGCGTGGAACGTGCCGCCGATCTTCTCGTCAAAGAGAGTGTTCTTCGTGTAGCGGGTGATGCCGTAGTTCGTGCCGATGGCGATTTCGCCCAGGCGGCGCGAACCCTCATCCATGTCGAGCATGCGGTGGAGGAACTCTTCGCCCTTGCTGGCGCTGGCGTCGATGACGCGGCCGTCCTTGAAGGTGAGCCGGATGTCGTGCACTTCGCGGCCGCCGTGGACCGCCGGGAAGGAGTAGCAGACGGTGCCATTGACATCCTGCGGGCCGGTGAAGACTTCGCCATCAGGGAAATTCTCGTGGCCGTCGCAGTTGATCCACGTGCCGCCGTCGATGCCGACGCTCAGGTCGGTGCCGTTGGGCGCGGTGAAGTGCAATTCGCGCTTGTTCTGGAGGTAATCGCAGACGCGCTGCTGGGCCTGCGAAATGGTCTTCCAGGCGGCGATGGGGTCGGGCTGATCGAGCAGGCCGGCGGAGAAGACGAAATCCTCGTACTGGCGCAGGCTCATCTCGGCGTCCTGAGCGCTGCCGTGGGTCGGAAAGAGCGTGCCGACCCAGCGCAGCGACTTGTCGGCGGCGCGCTCCATGAAACGCTTGGAAATCGGCTTGCGGGCGGCGGCCTGCATGGCCTGCCGGGCCGGGTCGATGGCGCTGAGGGACTTGGTGTTCAGGTCGGCCCAGAAGCCGATGTGCACGTCAATGGTTTCGACGTGGTGCGTCTGCAGCGGCGAGATGAACTTGAGCTGCTCCTCGCTGGCTCGCTCGAGGAAGAAATCGGCCAGCGCTTCGCTCCGCGCCTGCCAGAACGGATGCCCGCCCGCCGCCAGCACTGCCTCGTAGGTCGCCTCGATGAGCGGGAACGCCGCCGGATCAGCCGCGATGGCGACGATGTCGCCCCGGCGCACGGCGGTCGAGTACTGGACGAGGACTTGAGCGAGGCGGGTGAGGCGTGGGTCGCGCACGTGGGGCTCCGGGGTCGTGAGGGGGTGGGGGGGTGACGCGGAGAGTGTAGGGGAATCGGCACTGTTTTGGCGTCGCGGGCCGAGCGGTCTCGAACTTGCCTTACAATCTGACGGCGGGGCGGCGCGAGGTCAAAACCTGCCGCCGCCGCCGGTCATGGAGGTGCCTTATGCGCCACCGGATGTTTGCTGTGTTCGCCTTTGGACTTGCCCTCGCGGGCGCAGCATCGGGCGCTGCGGGGCAGGAGTATCGCCTCAAAGTGGCCGGCTGGTGTCCGGGCCAGATCGTGGTGGAATGGACCGGCGGCACGCCGGGGCGCCAACAGGCCTTTGTTTATTCGCGAGAACGCGGCTCCGTCGTTATCCCTGGCGGACCGTGCGCGGGAAACATCCTCGGACTCGGCGAAGATCAACTGCAGCTGTATGCCAGCCGCGATAACCGGGGCGGCAACGGCCGGGTAGAGGTACTCGCGGGCGGAGCGTGCGGCGGCTACCTGCAACTCGTCGAAGGTGGAACCTGCCGCACGAGCAACGTGTCGACGATGCCGTGATGAGCGGCTCGACAAGGAGGATTCCCGTGAAGCGCTCACTCGTTGCAGTGCTGTTGAGCATCGCTGCTGTCGCTCTTGATGCTGGTCGAGCGGCGGCGTGCATGGGCGACTACACGTTCACGTTGACAGGTACGTGTCCGGGGCGCCTCACGCTGGAGTGGAGCGGCGCGACGCCCGACCACGTCCAGGGGTTCATGTGGGGAACGGATCAGGGACATCTGCTGTTGCGGCGCGGGCCGTGCGCTGGAACGGTCCTGGGTCTGGGTCGGGGCGACTGGGTTTATCTCGTTAAGGTGCTCGGGACCGGCAGTGGGAGCGGCGTCGTGCACGCCAACGCGGGAAACGTTTGCCGTGGATTCGTTCAACTCATCGAGGGCGGCACGTGCAGGACGAGCAACGTGGAACCGGTGCCATGACTAGTTTGGACTGGAGGCAGATATGAGAGTCCCGGTATTGACCGCAGCCATCTGTTCGGCGGTGTTGAATGGGCATGTCGCGGTTGCCCAGGACTACACGCTCACCCTCACCGGCCAGTGCCCGGGCCGCATCTGCATGGAGTGGAGCGGGGCGACGCCGAATCATCGCCAGGGCGTCGTCATCGCGTCGCGCCTGGGCCGCACCATCATCCCCACCGGTGGCTGCGCGGGAACGGAACTGGGCATCCAGGACAACCTCTGGCTGGTCTACGTCATCGGCACCGAAAGCGGCGAAGGCAAGCGATACGGCAACGCCGGCTCACACCCGTGCGGCTGGCAAATGCAACTGGTGGAGAGCAGGACCTGCCGCGTGAGCAACACAGCGCAGTTCCCGTAAGAGCGAACGCACGATCTCACCCCATCGCCGCGGCGCGCTGGTCTTCGTCATCCGGTGCGATGCGGGTGATGATTTTGGCGCCGACCGCATCGCCCCAGACGTTGATTGTCGTGCGGCACATGTCCACGATGCGATCCACGCCGAGGATGATCCCGATCGACCAGATCGGCAGTTCGGGTTTGCCCGTTCCCGCCAGCGACGTGTTCACCGCCTGGATGACGATCACCATCGTGACCAGCCCGGCGGAGGGAATGCCCGCAGCGCCGACCGCGGCCAGCGTTGCCGTCAGCGCGACGACCGCGAGGGCTTCAAAGCCCAGTTCGATGCCGAACACCTGGAAGAGGAAGACGACGGCGACGGCCTCATAGAGTGCGGTGCCATCCATGTTGATCGTCGAGCCCAGGGGCAGCACGAATCCGCTGGCTCGCTTCGAGCACTCGCCGTCGGTCTCCGCGGTCCGGATGGTAACGGGCAGCGTGGCTGAGGATGAGTCGGTGCCGAAGGCCGTCATGAGCGCCGGCCGCATGCGCCACATGAAGCGATACGGGTTGGTGCGGCCGAACAGGAACAGCACGAGCGGCAGGGTGAGAAAGCCGTGGATGATGAGCCCGACGATGACCACGATCATGTACTTGCCCACGGCTGCGATGGCCTCGCCGCCGAGGCTGGCGATCGTCCACGCGACGAGGAGGAACACGCCAATGGGCGTGAGCCAGAGCACCCAGCCCACGAGCGTCATGATCGCTTGAAAGAAAGCCTCGAAGAAGTCCACGGCGGGCTTGACCCTCTCGCCGAGGAACCCCAGCGCCAGGCCGAAGAGCATCGCAAACGTGATGACCGGCAGCGGTTGGCCCTCCACGGCGGCGCTGAGCACGTTGTCGGGAATGACCTGGCGCAGGATGTTGCCCCACGCGCCGCCGAGATCCTTTGGCCCGCCTTCGATCTTCTTCTTCGGGCTGCTGTCGGAGTTCTCGAACGTCTCGCGCACCTGGTCGAAATCCACCTTCTGGCTCACGCCGTCGCCGGGCCGGATGGATGTCACCAGAAACGCCCCGAGCACCACCGCCACGAACATGGTCGCGAAGTAGTAGACGATGGTCGTCGTGCCCACGAGGCCGAGGCGGCTGGGATCGCCGATCGACGTGATGCCCACGACGACGCTGGCGAACACGAGCGGGATGATGAGCATCTTGAGCGGGCGGATGAGGATGAGATCGCCGGCCGTGGCGAGCCACGCGATCTTCTGGCCGATTTCCGCGCCCGTCAGGCCCTGCGAGTCGAACCACTTGAGCAGCAGGAAACCGACGACCACGCCGGCGAGCAACCCGGCAAAGATGAGGATGTTGAGCAGTTTGTGACCGCGCATGTGGCCTCCACACTGGGACTTGGGGGCGGGACTGAGGTCGCGGGTCGACGTCTTGAACGCTGGTCAGGACACGATCGAGTTTACAGCCGAGAGGCGTACTGATCGACCGCGGCGCGAAACGAAGTGAGTTCCAGGCCCAGGTGCGACTGAACGCGCCCGGTGTCGCAGGTCGAATCTTCCTGACTCATGATGACCTGATCGACGTTGAAAGGCAGCATGGAGCCGAGCCCGGCGGCGGCGGCCAGCGTCGCCATGCCCCGCGCCTTCCACGCCGGAATGCCGACGATGCGCTTGCTCGAGCCCGGTGCGATGGCGTCGCGGAAGATGGTGAGCATCTCGCGCCACGACAGCCGGTCCGGCCCGCCGATGGGGTACACCTCGCGGATGGTGCGCTCGGTCTCGATGGATCGGGCGAAGGCCTCGGCGAGATCGTTGATGTAGACGGGCTGGACGAAGTGCGCCGGGCCGGTTCCCATCGGCCCCGAGCCGAAGTAGGGGATGAAGACAAACGGCGGGGCCGTGCCGCGCACCCACTTGGCCACCATGCCGGTGAACTCGCCGTCGGGCCCGTGAATGAGCGACGGCCGGAAAATGGTCCACGACAGGCGGCTGCGGCGGACGATTTCTTCGGCCTCGAACTTGGTGCGGTGGTACGACGCCGGGGCGTGAGGCCGCGCGCCCAGCGCCGACATGTGCACGTAGCGCAGCACGCCCGCCGCCTCGCAGGCCGCGACGACATTGGCCGTCGCCTCGACATGCAGGCGGTGGAAGGTGACCTGGTAGCGCGGCTCCTCGGCGATGATGCCCACGAGGTGAATGCACGCATCGACCTTGTCCACCAGCCGGTCGAGCGAGGCGCGGTCGAAAACGTCGCCCTGGATCGGCTTGACCGAGCGCGGCAGCTGGCCGGTTTTCGACGCATCGCGCACGAGTGCTCGAACGGCGTGGCCATGCTCGAGCAGCGCGCGGCAGATGTGCCCGCCGACGAAGCCGGTCGCGCCGGTCATCGCGACGGTGAGATTGCCCGCGGTGCGGACGAAGGCGGGCTGCGGCGCTTCAGCCGGCTCGGTGGCAGTCTCGGGTGCGTCGGATTGCGGTGCGGGCTCGGTTTTGGACTCGTCGGTCATGAATCCCTCGCGGCCAGGGTCGTGCTGAATGGTTGGCTGGGAACGGGTTGATCGCCGCAGACATCCACCACCGGATGGGCGGGTGCATGATATCGCGCCGCCGGCGTGCCGCAAAGCAGATGGAAGGGTTGCGGGCGGCTACTGCGCTTCCTGCGCTTCGCGCACGGCCTGGGCGATGTCGGCGAGGCTCAGGCGCGCCATGACATCCTGCATCTCGCTGCTCTTGTAGAAGTCGTAGACGAGCGGGTTCTTCTGCAGGCGCCAGAGCGCGAGAAAGTTGCCGCTCGACGCCGCCATGAGATCGTCGTAGGTGGCGGCATCCTGGATCATCTTCTGGAAGGTCTCGGACCCCTGCAGGTGATCGATCTTGAGGTTCTCGACGGCCTTTGCGCGCACCTGTTCATCCGCCGAGGCGATCTCGACGACGCTCATGAGCGAATCGCTGCCGCTGCCCACCGCGGGGATCCAGCGCACGATGGCGCTGTTGAGCATGCGGGCCGGGCCGGTGTCCTCGCGCGTGAGGATTCCTGCGGCGGCGCTGCCGCGCAGCGCGAAGTAGAGGCTTCCGAGCCAGACCATGACCACGGCCATGAGCGTGCAGACCGCCGCGCCCGCGATGCGATCGATGCGGTGCGGCTCCTTGGGCAGTTGTTGGCGCACGAAGAACTGCAGGACGTACCCGCCGGCCAGGCCGATGACCATGGGCAGGATGAAGGGCCACGCCAGGCCGGTGCTGATGACGAACTCGCTGCGATAAAGCAGGCCGCTGAAGAGCCACGTGAGCAGCGAGGCGAGAATGAGTGGGGCGAGGCGGTAGGCGATGCGGATGCCGCCGCGCCAGTACCCCAGCGCCCCCATGCCGCACGCCACGATGATGAGGATGAGGTAGGTCATGCCATGCTCCGGGCGATTGTACGGCTGCGGCGGGGCCGCGGATGCATCAGGCGTTTGCCGTGCTTCGCGCCCAGATCGAGAGGGTGAGCAGCGTAAAAAGGCGCTGGCCGTGGTCGCGCTTGCCGGCCATGTGCTCGTCGATGAAGCGCTGCACGGCTTTGCGATTGAGTTCGATCGGGCCGAAAGGCTCGGCGGAGTTGAGGTGATCGAGCAGCAGCGTCTTCATGCCCGAGCCCTTGTGCGGCAGGTCATCATGGCGGAACCACTCGCCGATGGGGATGGCGAATCCCATCTTGGGCCGGTCGACGCACTCTTTTGGCAGATATTTGCGCGCGATGCGGCGGAGCAGGCCCTTGCGCTCGCCGCCGGGGATGAGTTCATCGACGGGCATGGCGAGCACGGTGGCAGCGAGATCGCGATCGAGGAACGGGCAGCGGACTTCAAGGCCGCACGCCATGGAGGCGGTGTCGGTCTTGCGCAGGAGGTCGTCGGGGAGGTAGTGAGAGAGATCGAACCGGCGCAGATCGCTGATTGCTTCGGAAGGCGCCGGCAGCTCAACCGGTACACCCATCGCAGCGAGACCATGCAGCACACTGTGATCTTCGTCAATCGAGCACGCCCATCTGCCCCGTCTGATGTGTGGACCGAGCGCCTTGAGTTGCTCGAGTGTGAAGATTGCCTCCATGCCCATGACGCCAAGCACAGGAAAGTCGCGGGCCATGTCTGCAAGGCGAGCGAGTTTGTTGGCGTGGGATTTCGGATGCCGCCGGTGCAGAAAGTTGGTGGGAAGCAGGCGAAGCCACTGCCAGTACCTCGAGAGAACCGGGGCGGCAAGGTATCGCTCGTAGCCGAGAAATAACTCATCGCCGCCGTCTCCCGCGAGCGCCACCTTAACATGCTGCCGCGCCGCCCTGGACACCCAGTATGTTGGCAACAGAGATGAATCGCCAAAGGGCTGGCCGAGTGTGTTGATGAGATGAGTGAGGTCTTCCGCCGGGCTGATGGCCACATCGAGCGTCTGGTGATCCGAGCCGATGCGCCTTGCAACCTGTTCGGCGTACGCAGATTCATCAAATCGCGCATCCGGCATACTCACGGAGAACGTCATCAGGTCGGGTTTGCGCCTTCTGGCAAACCATGCGATGAGAGAGGAGTCGACGCCACCCGACAGGAAGCAGCCAAGTGGAACGTCCGCCTCAAGTCTGCGGGCCACCGCCTGATCCAGCAGAGATTCGATTTCCGTGGCGTTGTCTCCGGGTTTCGCCCGTCCTGGGCCCGCTTTACCGACTCTCGTTTGCGCACGATCCGCGATGGAAGTCAGTGCGCGCCCGCTGCCGTCGAAGATCGTCGAGCCATTCGGACTGGCCGAGGCGATATCGATCGAATCAGGCCCATGAAACTGCGCGCAGACGTACCCAAACGTGAGTTGCGGGATCAGCCAGTGTTCACGACACCAGTCGCCGCACACGGGGTCAGGTGGCGGGATCGTCTGCAAAGCCGCTGCGTCGCTGCCGAATGCGAACACCGGTACGAACAGCGTGTGTTCGCCTGCTTCGACCGATTCCGTCGCACGGTAATACATCGGTTTTTCGCCGAAGCGATCGCGCCCCAGAACCAGCACCCTGCGAACATGATCCCAGATCGCCAGCGCGTACATCCCTTCGAGTTGATCGAAGAGCTCTTCACCCCATTCGCGCCACCCGTGGATCAGCACCTCCGTGTCGCTGTGATCCGTGACAAAGTGGTGCCCCTTCGCCTCCAGTTCCGTTCGCAATTCGCGGTGGTTGTAGATGCAGCCGTTGAAGACGACGGCGATAAGGCCCTCGCGTTCACTTCGGCCGTGCTCACTGACCATCGGCTGCTTGCCGTCCTCATGGTCGATGATCGACAGCCGCCGATGCACGAAGGCGACCTCGACGCTGCGCTGCCGGCCCTGTTCATCGGTGAACGTCACGCGATCGCGAAATCGCCCCGCGCCATCCGGCCCGCGGTAGGCGATGCGCGCATCGATCGCATCGAGCCACTCCTCGGGAATGGGCTGGCCGTCGGTGCGCAGGATGCCGCCGATGCCGCACATGCGGAGAAGTCTAACCGACCCGAGTCCGCGCGCTCACTCCGGCTTCAACCGAATGTTCAGCTCGTCGAGTTGCTTCGCATCCACCGTCGAGGGCGCCTGCATCATCAGGTCCGCGCCCGTCTGCGTCTTGGGGAAGGCGATGACATCGCGGATGTTGTCCGTTTTGCACAGCAGCATGACGAGGCGGTCGAGGCCCATGGCAAAGCCGCCCAGCGGCGGGCAGCCGTAGGACATCGCCTCGATGAGAAAGCCGAATCGATCCTTCGCCTCTTCATCGGAGATGTTGAGCAGTTTGAAGATCTTCTGCTGCACCTCGGGCTGGTGGATACGGATCGAGCCGCTGACCATCTCGTGGCCGTTGATGACGAAGTCATAGGTCTGGGCGGTGATCTTGTGCGGGTCGGTTTCGAGCAGGTGGAGCTGCTCAGGCCGCGGCGCGCAGAAGGGGTGGTGGGCGCTGTCCCAGCGCTGGTCTTCCTCGTTCCAGAGAAACAGCGGGAAGTCCACAACCCAGAACATGGCCCACTGGTTGTCGGAGGCGAGCTTGAGTTCGTTGGCCAGTTTGCGGCGGAGTTCGCCGAGCACGCGATTGACGACGTCGAGCTTGTCCGCCGCAAAGCAGATGAGATCGCCGTCGTTGGCGCCGAGCGTGGCGATGAGTTCGGGCGCGACGGCGTCGAGGAACTTGGCGATGCCGCCTTCGAGTTTGCCGCCTGCCGTGACCTTGGTCGTCGGCAGGCCGCCCGCGCCGAACTGCCTGACCCACTCGGCCAGCGCATCGGTCTGCTTGCGCGAGAACGACCCCGCGCCGGGCACGGCGATCGCCTTGACCACGCCGCCGGATTCGACCGCCGAGGTGAACACGCGGAAGTCGCATTTCTTGGCGATGGACGTGATGTCATAGAGCTTCACGCCGTAGCGCAGGTCCGGCTTGTCGCTGCCGTAGGTGTTCATGACTTCGTCGTAGGTGAGGCGCGGAATCTCGCCGACCTCGACGTCGAGCAGCTGCTTCCACACCGCGCGGATGACCTGCTCGAACGCGGCGAACACGTCATCCTGCTCGACGAACGCCATCTCGACGTCCAACTGGGTGAACTCCGGCTGGCGGTCGAAGCGCAGGTTCTCATCACGGAAACACTTGACGATCTGGAAGTATCGGTCGAAGCCCGACATCATCAGGATCTGCTTGAGAATCTGCGGACTCTGCGGCAGCGCGTAGAACGTGCGCGGCATGAGGCGGCAGGGCACGAGGAAGTCGCGCGCGCCCTCGGGCGTGCTCTTGCACAGCACCGGCGTCTCGATCTCGCAGAAGCCCATCTCCGTCATCGTGTTGCGGATGATCTGCGTCACCTTGTGGCGCGTGCGGATGATCTGCTGCATGCGCGGGCGGCGCAGGTCGATGTAGCGGTAGCGCACGCGCGTGTCTTCCGAAACCGCTCCGGTGTCATCGCGCGATTCGTCCGGCAGCATGGGCGGCTTGGCGCACTTGTTGAGGCGCTCGGTTTTGCTCGCCACGACCTCGATCTCGCCGGTGGGGATCTTCGCGTTGACGCTCTGCCGCTTGACGACTTTGCCCTGGGCGGCGATGACATCTTCGCGCCGGTACGTCGCGGCGAGGTCGTACATCTCGCGGCCTTGGTCGGGGTCGAAAACGAGCTGCGTGACGCCCGTGTGGTCGCGGACGTCGATGAAGATCAGGCTGCCGTGGTGGCGATAGGAATCGACCCAGCCGTTGAGCGTGACGGTCCGGCCGACGTTTTCGGCCCTGAGTTCGCCGCATTTATGAGTGCGTTTGAGCATGGCGAAGATGGTACGCGCGGGCCGGGGGTTTTGCGCGAGGGGAAAGGAGCGGAGCATGGGCGTCCCGTCCGTGCGAAATGGGGCGAAAAGGACCCAAAGCGCGAACGAGCGTGATCACATTGCGATGTCTCGTCCGCTCATGCCCCGGAGGGGCTTGGGCGCGTAGCCACGGGTGGAGCCGCGTCGCTTTGGGCGCGGCGGAACCCGTGGACGTCGATCAAGTGAGGCGACTCAGCCCCGAAGGGGCGAAGGAGCGGGCCGGCACGTCCACATCAATCGAATACGTACCGCTTATCATACTCGATCTCGTGCGCGCATAGAAACCGAATCAATTCGGTCTTGAAGTCCTCGCGCGCGTGATGCTGCGGCTGATTGAGAATGTACGCGCGGACCGCATTCTCCTGCGACTTGCTCACGGAGAATGCCGAGTAACCCTCTTGCCAGGCGAAGGGGGCCAAGTCGGCGAAGGTCTGGTGAATCCAGAGCGATGATTTGGATTTCAGGGTGCGCATCAGATTTGACACCGACTCATCAGGCCTCCAGCGAATGAGCAGGTGAATGTGGTCCGCCACGCCGCCGATCTCGAGCAGTGATCCCTTCTCGCCGCGGATGATGCCGCCCATGTAGGGGTAGAGACGCTCAGCAACTTCGCTCGCAATCCACGGCTCGCGATTCTTGGTGGAGAAGACGATGTGCATGAGCAGTTGCGAATAGGTGCCGGGCATGACGTCCTCCTTCGTTCACACGCCTCCATCACCCCTGCCGGGGTGAAAGAACGAAACTACTTTACCTGTCCACGGGTTCCGCTGCGCCGAAGCGGCTTCGCTCCACCCGTGGCTACGCGCCGGCGCTCCTCCGGAGCGAAAGCGGTCTACGTCGCCTGATGATCGATTCGCCGCCCCTTCACTCGGGGCATTCGCGTAGACTCTGCACACCGTGTCCCACGCCGGCCAACAAGACTGGAGCCTGTCGCGCGACGAGTTTGCTGACGCCCTGAGAAAGGGTCTCGGCCGGGTGGTGCTGCAGGTGCAGCGCCACGGCGCCGCCGACCGCCTCGATCTCATCGAGGATGCCTGCGCCACGGATCAGCGATACGACCAGGATTGCGAGGACGATCGCCATGAATGGCTGCGCGGCCTTGCGGTCGCTGCGGGCGCCGGTGATGCTGTGCGCGACCGGCTCATCGAGATCGCGCGCCAAGCGCCAGATGACGCGGACATCTGGCATCCGCTCTGTGTGCTTGGGCACTTTGCCCGGCAGGGCGATGCCGCGGCGCTGGCGGCAGTGCGCGATCGCTTCGACCGAGATGCGGCACGGGGGTGTCGCGACAACGGCGCATCGATGGTCATTGCGCAGCCCATCGAAGGACTCCTGCTTCTCGCCGAGACGTTCGGTGACGAGTTTCCGGACGAGCACGACTGGCTACCCTGCGCATGGCGCAGTCGCGCCCGCGACCTGGATGGCGAGGCGGCGGTGAACGCCGCGCTTGAGACCGCGGCGGAAGACTCGCTTCGCGTGGCGGCCTTTGCGCGACTTGCCGAATCACCGTACGACCGCTTCTTCGCGGCGTCGGAGAACTCTGACACGTCTGCCGATCCGCACCCCGACGTGTGCTCGTACGTCTTTAACGCGGACGATCCCCCGGCTGACTTTCACAAAACCAGATCTCGCGCCCGGACATGGTCAACAGCAGCAACAGAAGAAGAACTCGAAGCCGCCGCACACACGCTCATCGCCGAGACTGATCCCGAGCGCGTGGCGGTGCTCTGCAGCGTGTTCCGCTATCCTCGGACACCCTTCCCGCTCGACATCGCACCACTGATCGACAAGGCGCGAGCCTCAAGGGATGAACGGGAGCGCTATTGCCTCCTGCAGATCATCGTGCCGTTCGATGATGAACGCGTGCGCGAGTTGGCGCTCGAACTGCTCAATCGCTGCGGTCCGGCTTCCGACATCCTCGATCTGTTCATCGAGAACTACCGGCCCGGCGACGGTGAGTTGATCAGGCGAGCACTCGTAGCGCGCCCGTTGCGCGGGGTCGGGAAGGAGATCGATGATGTGCATGGCGTCGCAATGGCGATCTCGAAGGTTTTTTCCGACGACTCGCGCAACGATGGCGGCGAATCGCTGCTTTGGGCGTACGAGCACACTCCGTGCTCGATGTGCCGCAGAGACATCGTCGATGCGCTGATTCGCATGCGAGCCGCGCCGGAGTGGCTGTTGCAGGAGTGTCTGTGCGACTGCGCGGACGACACGCGAGTGCTGGTCGGCAAGGCGATAGAAGGTGAGTGATTCCGCCAGTCCGACGCGCCAGCGAGGTTCTCATAATCCCCGAAGGAGCCGATGCGCCTCGCTCGCGCGCCGGACTGGCTCGATTCATCAATCCAGCGCCGCCGCTTCGCCCGTCTGGAACGGGTCATAGAGCAGTTCGACCTTCGGCACGCGATGTCGGTTCCACTTGAGTTCCACGTCGTAGGGCTGCTGGCCGGGTACGGTCTCCATTTCGAGAACGTGCGCCACCACCGAATGCAGGTCCGCGAGGAATGGCGGGATGTTCACACCCATGAACACCTCGGGCAGTCCGTCAAACTTCGTCAGCATGGTGGACCAGACGCGCTGCACGCCGCGCGGGTTGGCGCGGTTCATGTGCTCCAGAGTGACGGCCGCCTGGATGAGACCCTGGTAGAAGCGGGCTTTGCGCCCCGCGGTGTTCTTCCAGATTTCTTCCCACGCTTCGTGCGCCTCGAAGAACTCGCCCTCGTTGAAGAGAGCGATTCCTTCGTGGAAGAAGCGCTTCTCCTCGGCAGGGTCGTAGGGAGCGTACGCGGGCATTACTCGCCGAGGCTTTCCATGGTGCGCACGATCGCCGGCTGGTTGATCGAGTCGCGG
The DNA here is from genome assembly GCA_020852515.1 of Phycisphaerales bacterium. Lineage (NCBI taxonomy): Bacteria > Pseudomonadati > Planctomycetota > Phycisphaerae > Phycisphaerales > Phycisphaerales bacterium. Next base: position 148,221 of record JADZAS010000011.1, on the reverse strand, counting down.
GCCCGCAGCGCCGCCGAGAAGGAATTGAAGATGCCGACGTGGACGTAGTAGAGCGTCTCGCCGCGATCGCCCTTGCCGGTCATGATGCTGGCGGGTCCGAGTTGACCTGCAGCGGGGGTGCGGCTGAAGGAGTCGACGGCGGTTTCCGCATTGGACCGCCCGGCGAAGACCCCCAGCTGGAGCGTGAAGCCGTTGGACCGGAGTTCACGATCGACCTTCGCCTGGAACGCGGCGTCGTTGCTGGCGCCGCGGGCGATGAGGAATTGGACGCGCGCCTGGCCGGCGAGATTCGCCTCCCGGTACGCGAGGCCGGCGCGGTAGGCGGCCTCGGCTTTCTCCTGGCCGCGGAGGCGATCCGCCGCCTGCTTGAAGTGCGTCGCCGCATCGCGGAAGTTGGCGCGCTCCATGTCGGCGAGGCCCAGCGTGCCCGCCGCGCGGCCGGCCACCTCGGGATCGCGAGAGTGCACCAGCGGCGACAGGTACCGATCCGCGCTGGCGTACTGCTGCATTCGGTACGCGCTCACCCCGGCGAGGTAGGACGCCTGATCGCGCGTTGCCAGGTCGCCTCGCCGCGACAGCGTTACAGCGTCGGTATACGCCTGCTGAAAGCGGCCGGCGTCGTAATCGGCGGTGATGGACTCGATTGTCGCCGACCCGGCGGGGCTGGCGCTGCGGCCAGGCCCAGCGCAGCCGGCGGCCTGGAGCAGCCACAGGATCAACAGGACTGTCAACAGGCTCTGAAAACTGCAGTTGCGTTGCGACGACGTGGCAAGCACAGCGCCCTCCCGCTCAATCGGAGCGAATGTGTGTGCGGCTCCTGCGAGGACGATAGGGCGCGCCGATGCGGCGACAAGCGGGCGTTGCCCTGTGCGTCGGCGCGGGGCATCTCAGACTACAATGCCGCGCGAAGCCCGATGGCTCTCGCCCCACCCGCAGCACACCCGCCGGAGCCAGTATGACCGTCCATCGTATCGAGGTGCATCCGGGACCAGATCAGGACGATCCGCGCGGCCAGTCGGTCCAGCGGGACGCCCGGCACGCCCTCGGCCGCGACATCGATCGCGTGCGGACGGCCAGCGTCTATCTCATCGAAGCCGACCTCGATCCGGGGCAGGTGCAGACGATCGCCAGCGCGATCCTCAGCGACGCCGTCGCTCAGCAGCCGACCATCGGGGTGCGGCCGCCGGAGCGCGGCAGCCGGCTGATCGAGGTGCACCCGCTGCCGGGCGTGATGGACCCGGCGGCGCAGTCCGTGGAGCTGGCGATTCGCGAGCTGCTCGGCGTCGAGGCGTCGGTGCGCACGGGCACGCGGTTCGATCTCTATGGCGTGGATGACGCCGCCGCGGATGAGATTGCCACGCGCCTGCTGGCCAATGCGACGGTGCAGGCGGTGTATCGCCAGCCGCACTGCCCGCGCGAGTTTCCCAAGGGGCACGAGCAGCCGCTGGCGGTGCGCGAGATCGCGATTCTCGATCTCGACGACGACGGGCTGCTCAGGCTGAGTCGCGATGGACACCTGTTCCTGTCGCTCGACGAGATGAAGGCGATCCAGGCGGAGTACCGCCGGCTCGGCCGCGAGCCGCGCGATGTTGAACTCGAGACACTGGCGCAGACGTGGTCCGAGCATTGCGTGCACAAGACGCTCAAGTCCACGATCGAGTACCGCGGCGACCTGCCCGGCGGCGCGAACCGGCCGGGACACATGCTCAATGCCGACGGCTCGATCACGATTCACAACCTGCTCAAGTCCACGGTGGCGGCGGCAACAAACGAACTCATCGCCGAGGGGCTGGACTGGTGCCTGTCGGTCTTTGTCGACAACGCGGGCGTGATCGCGTTCGACGACGACACGGCGGTGTGCTTCAAGGTCGAAACCCACAACCACCCCAGCGCGCTCGAGCCCTACGGCGGCGCGGCCACGGGCATCGGCGGTTGCATTCGCGATGTCATCGGCACGGGGCTCGCCGCCAAACCGATCGCGGCAACGGACATCTTCTGCGTGGCGTATCCCGATTCATTCACCGCCGAGAGCGCAGGGAAGGGCGCCTCCGCGGCGAAGTCTCTTCCCGCGGGCTGCCTGCATCCGCGCCGGATTCTCTCGCGCGTGGTCGCGGGCGTGCGCGACTACGGCAACCGGATGGGCATCCCGACGGTGAACGGCGCGGTGTACTTCGACGACCGGTACGTGGGCAACCCGCTCGTGTACTGCGGCTGCGTCGGCGTCATGCCGCGCGACATGGTGCGCGGCGCGGCTCGAAGCGGCGATCACATCATCGCGCTGGGCGGTCGCACGGGTCGCGATGGCATCCACGGCGCCACGTTCTCCTCGGCCGAACTCACGGATTCGCACGCAGACGAGTTCAGCCACGCGGTGCAGATCGGCAATGCGGTCACCGAGAAGAAGCTGCTCGATGTGATTCTCCAGGCGCGAGATCACGCTGACGGCTGCCTCTTCAGCGCCATTACCGACTGCGGCGCCGGCGGCTTTTCTTCGGCGGTGGGAGAGATGGGCGAAGCGCTGGGCGCGACCGTGCACCTCGAGCGGGCGCCGATCAAGTACGCCGGCCTGACGTACACCGAAATCTGGATCAGCGAAGCGCAGGAGCGCATGGTGCTCGCCGTACCCGCGGCGAATCTGCAGACGCTGCGCGGCCTGTGCGAAACCGAAGGCGTCGAGATGTGCGACCTGGGCACGTTCGGCACGCCGGAGCGCGAACTCATTCTCAATTACGCCGGGGTCGAGGTCGGCCGGTTGTCGATGGAGTTCATGCACGAGGGAATCCCGACGCCGACGCGCCGGGCGGAGTGGAGCGATACCGAGGCCGCCGCGTCGCAACCCAGGTCCCAGTTAAAATCGCGGCCTCTTGCCGCCGCGGAGATGCTGCTGCGACTGCTCGCGCACCCCAACATTGCGAGCAAGCACTGGATCATCCGCCAGTACGACCACGAGGTGCAGGGGCAGACGGTGGTCAAGCCGCTTACCGGCGTGCGCGATGACGGCCCGTCGGACGCGGCCGTGCTCACGCCGAAGCTCGATTCCACGCGCGGGCTGGCGCTGGCCAACGGCCTGGCGACGGGGCTGGCTGCCGATCCGTACTTCATGACGCTGGCGGCAATCGACGAGTGCGTGCGGAACCTGGTCTGCGTCGGAACAGATCCGACGCGCATCGCGATTCTCGACAACTTCTGCTGGCCGTCGTGCGGCAAAGCGCGGAACCTCGGATCGCTGGTGCGCGCGGCCGAGGCCTGCTACGACGGCGCCAAAGCATACCGCACGCCGTTTATCTCCGGCAAAGATTCGCTCAACAACCAGTTCACAACCGAGTCGGGCGAGACGATCGAGATTCCTCCGACGCTGCTCATCTCGGGATTCGGCATCGTGCACGACGTGCGGCAGTGCGTGACGATGGACCTCAAGCGGGCCGGTAATCGACTCGTGATGGTGGGCGTGACGGGGCCGGAGATGGGTGGTTCGCACTGGGCGATGATCTCGGACGCGCCGGCGGGCGATGCGTCGCTGCCTCGCGTTGACCTGAACTTCGGCCCGCAGTTTGCCGCGATCGTGTCTGAACTCATTCGCGCCGGGCTGGTGCGCGCTGCGCACGATTGCTCCGAGGGCGGGCTGCTCGTGGCCGCGGCGGAGATGGCGATCGCGGGTGATTTTGGCGTCGATCTCGACATCGCCGCACTGCCTGTCGAGGGCGAAGTCGGTCAGGTCGTGCGGTTGTTTGGTGAATCGCCCAGCCGCTATCTGCTCGAAGTCGCCGAGGCCGACCTGTCGCACGTCGAGCGCGTGATGGGCGACCTGCCTTTTGCCGTCATCGGTGAGGTGAATGACAGCGGGAGGCTGCGCGTTGACGGAGCCGGCGTTGACGTACAAATCGAGGCACTGCGCCGCGCGTGGCAGGGAACGCTGGACTGGTGATCAGACGGTGCGCGGGTGCGCTGCCGCCGTTTCGGTGAAGCGCTTGTACATCAACTCCAGCGCTGCCGGGATGACGCGCACCTCGCCGACGACGGTGATGAAGTTCGTGTCCCCGCTCCAGCGCGGCACGATGTGCACGTGCAGGTGCTGCGGCACGCCCGCGCCCGCGGCGCGGCCCTGGTTGACGCCGATGTTCACGCCCTGGCAGTTCAGCGTCCGTTCGACGAGATCGGTCCCGCGATCGACGAGTCTCCACAGTGCTTCGCGCTGCGCCGGCTCGTAGTCGAGCAGGCGCGGCCGTGCGTCGCCCAGCGCCACGAGCAGGTGCCCGTTCGTGAAGGGATAGAGATTGAAGAGAATCATGCCGTGCGCATCGCGCTCGATCACGAAGTGTTCGGCATCGCGCTGCGGCTGGTCCCAGTAATCGAGCAGAAACGAGCGGGCGGGGGCGGCGTTCGAACCCGGCGACTCGTCCTTGATCGCCTCGATGTACTGCATCCGCCACGGCGCCCAGAGATTCTGCGTCTTCATGGCAAACGGTAGGGGAGTTCGCGTCCCGCCGCAGGATGCTGGAGCGACCAAGTGCACCGGATCGGCGCGACACCGGTACTACGGACGCTAAACTCTCCACTCGCATCGCCGCTGCCGGGCAGAGTTGCAGGGCAGCGGCGGGCGCACGCCACGTGTGAAAGGAAGTCTTCGTGTACCAGAGCATCGAGATCGCCGCCCGTCCCGCCGCCAAGTCCGCCGCAGTCGTGTGCTTCTTTTTTGATGACAAAGTGCTGCGCGACGGCGATGCGCGATGGGACAAGTCGGCGAAGGGCGCGCTCGCCGCGGCGCTGAAGCGCTCCGAGGTGAACGGAAAGACCGCCGAGGCGCACCTCGTGGACGCGGGCGCTTGGCGCGCCGTCCTCGTCGGCCTGGGCGAGCGCGCCAAACTCGACGGGCGCGCGGCGCGGCAAGTCGGCGCTGCGGTCGTGCGGGCGCTCGATCGCATCGGCGCCTCCACGGCGACGCTGCAGATGTCGGGCCTGGGGACGGACGCCCTGCCGGCCGAGCGGCTGGCGCAGGCGGTGGCTGAGGGCATCGGCCTCGCGGCATTTGACTTCAGCGACTTCAAATCAACCACGAAGAAAGAGGCGAAAGTCAAATCACTCAAGCTCGCCTGCGATGAAGCGGACCTGACCAGCGCCATGCGCAAGGGCCTGGCCCTGGCGGACTCGACCAATTTCACGCGCCGCCTCGCCGCGACGCCGCCGAACATCGCGACGACGACGTACATCGCCAGCCAGGCGCAGAAGCTCGCGCGCAGCTCCAGGGGGCGCCTCAAGTGCCGCGTGATCAAGGGTGAGTCGCTGGTGAGCAACAAACTCGTAGGACTGATCAACGTCGGCAAAGCCAGCGAGAACCCGCCGTGCCTGATCGAACTGACCTACGCGCCGCGCGGCGCCAAGCAGACGGTCCTGCTCGTGGGCAAGACGATCTGCTACGACACGGGCGGCTTGTCGCTCAAAATCAACAACGGCATGAAGGGGATGAAGTACGACAAGAACGGCGGCATGGCGGTGCTCGGCGCCATGCACGCGATCGCGCACGGCATCAAACCGACGTGCAAGGTGGTCGCGCTGCTTCCGGCCGCGGAGAACAGCATCAGCGACGAAGCGTACCGGCCCGATGACATCATCACTTATCTCAACGGCGTGAGCGTGGAGGTCACCAACACCGACGCCGAGGGCCGCCTCGTGCTGGCCGATGCGCTCGCGTGGGGCGAGAAGAAGTACAAGCCGGATGCGATCATCGATCTCGCCACGCTCACGGGCGGCGTGGTGGTGGCGCTGGGCGCGACCTGTGCCGGTCTGTTCTGCAATGACGATGCGCTGCGCGGCCGGATCGAATGCGCCGCCGAGGGCACGGGGGATCGTGTCTGGCGCCTGCCGCTCTGGGAAGACTACCGGGAGATGATGAAGAGCAAGCACGCGGACATCTGGAACAGCGCGCCCGTGCGCCACGCGCATCCGATCCAGGGCGCAGCGTTTCTGAGTTACTTTGTCGATGAGAAGACGCCGTGGGCGCACATCGACATCGCCGGAACGAGCAACATCGAGAGCGAGCAGTCGCCATTCGTTGCGGGGCCGACGGGCTTTGGCGTGCGCCTGCTGGCGTCGGTGCTGGAGAACTGGAGCTGAGGCTCGATGACGTTCAGCGATGATGACTTCGACCCAGAGGCGGAAGGCCCCAGCGAGGCTGACATCGCCCGCTTCAGCGACAACAGCTTTCGCTGTTACGAGTGCGGCGCGATGTTGTACGCGGGCGTGGATCTGTGCAGCAAGTGCGGCGCCATCCAGTTCCATGAGAAGGACGTGCGCGGCCTGCGCAATCCGCTACTCCGCCACCCGTGGCTCATGGCGGCGGTGATCGTCATCGTGCTCGTCGCCTTTACGCTGCTGGTGCTGTGAACCGGCCGCGCGGGCCGGCCGCTCGTAACATTGCGGCTCAGGAAAGGATCGTTCATGTCGCGAATCACCCGGGCCGCGCTCATCCAGGCCAGCCTGTGCGAACGCACGGATGCGCCCTTGCCGCGCATCAAACAGGCGATGATCGACAAGCACCTGCCGCTGATTGCCGAAGCGGCCGAAGGCGGGGCTCAGGTCTGCTGCCTGCAGGAACTCTTCTACGGCCCCTATTTCTGCGCCGAGCAGAACGCCCGCTGGTACGACCTCGCCGAGCCGATCGACGGCCCGACCGTCGAGCTCATGCGCGAGACGGCGCGCAAGCACGGGATGATGCTCATCGTGCCCATCGCTGAACTCGCCACCGACGAGGGCGGGGCTATCTACAACACGGCGGCGGTCATCAGTCACACAGGCGAATACCTCGGCAAATACCGAAAGCACCATCTGCCGCACTGCCACCCCGGATTCTGGGAGAAGTTCTACTTCAAGCACGGCACGGGTGGATACCCGGTTTTCCAGACCCCGTTCGGCCGCATCGGCGTGTACATCTGCTACGACCGCCACTTCCCCGAGGGAGCGCGCGAGTTGGGCCTCAAGGGAGCCGAGATCGTCTTCAACCCGTCCGCCACGGTCGCGGGCCTGAGCGAGTACCTGTGGAAGCTCGAACAGCCGGCGCACGCGGTCGCGAACCAGTACTTCGTCGGCGCGATCAATCGCGTGGGTCGCGAGCAGCCGTGGGACATCGGCGAGTTCTACGGCATGAGTTACTTCTGCGATCCGCGCGGCCAGATCATCGCGCAGGCCGGCCGAGAAAAGGACGAAGTGCTCATCGCTGATCTGGACCTCGATCAGATCGCCGAAGTGCGCAAGGTCTGGCAGTTCTATCGCGATCGGCGGCCGGAAACGTACGAGCGTATCGCCAAGGCGTGAAGCATGTTGATTGAGTCATGAATACCGGTAAGACCATCTTCGGGCGGGACAGGGCGCTGATCGGCATGGTGCACGTGGGCGCCCTGCCCGGCACGCCGCATGCGCGCGAATCGCTCGATACGCTCGCGGATGGGGCGGCGGAGGAGGCGGTGCTGCTCGCGCAGGCGGGCTTTGACGGGCTGATCATCGAGAACATGCACGACCGCCCATATCTGCGGCGGGACGTCGGGCCGGAGATCGTGGCCGGCATGACGCGCATCGGTCTCGCGGTGCGCGGCGCTGTCGGGGAGACATTCCCGCTGGGCGTGCAAGTCCTGGCCGGCGCCAACCGCGCGGCGCTGGCCGTGGCGCAGGCGATCGGCGCGCAGTTCATTCGAGCCGAAGGATTCGTCTTCGCGTCCGTGGCCGATGAAGGTTTGTTCGACGAGGCGGATGCGGGGCCGCTGCTGCGCTACCGCCGGACCATCGGTGCCGATGGCATCGCCATCTTCGCCGACATCAAGAAGAAGCACAGTGCGCACGCCATCACCGGGGACGTGGACATCGCTGCGACGGCCCGCGCCGCCGAGTTCTTCGCGGCCGACGGACTCGTCGTGAGCGGAGCTGCCACGGGGCAGGCCACGAGCCTCGATGATCTTGCCGCGGTGCGCGGGGCGTCGTCGCTGCCCGTGCTGGTGGGCAGCGGCGCCAATCGGGAGAATGTCGTGGATCTCCTGGCGCACGCGGACGGCGTGATCATCGGCTCGCATCTCAAGCAGGGCGGGCAGTGGGACCGACCCATTGACGCTGTGCGCGTGCGTGAATTCGTCGCCGCAGCCCAAGAGGCGCGGCGCTCTGATCGCGGCGCGGGCTGATTCGTGCGGGGTCGGCGGGGCGACCTTTTTGCCAGTCGATGCGTATCGTAGATATGACCTTTCTGAACTGGAGTCCGCCCATGATCCGTCGCACCTTTACGCTCGGATTCGGCCTCGTCGCCGCGTTTGTCCTGCCGCTGGCCGCCTGCGATCAGCAGGATGAATCGGCCACATCGCCCACGCCGGAATTCGAGTCCGCCAGCGAAGAACTCCCCGAATGCTGCCAGCCTGATGATGCGATCATCGACCGCACCGCCAGAGCGCCGGGCGAGGCCGAGCCAGAGGCAGATCTCCAGGCGCCTGCCGCCATCGATGAGGCAACTCTGGCGCCCAACGCGCCGGAACTGGTGGCGCAGGTCGGTTCCATCCAGACATCCGTCGATGAGAGCATCAACGGCACGCTGATCGGCCAGAAGCCGTTTCTCGATCTCACCTTCACGAACCAGGACGGCGAGGAAGTGAACCTGGCCCGCGACTACGCCGGCCAGACCATCGTGCTCTCCACGATCTTTACGTCCTGCCCAACGCCCACGGCCTGTCCGCGCATCACCGACGATTTTGCGGACATGGCCAATCGCCTGCCGGATGAACTGGCCGACAAGGTGCGGTTCGTGCTCGTCAGTTTCGATCCGGCCAACGACACGCCGCAAGTGCTCAAGATCTTCGGCCGCAAGCACGGCATCGACTTCGATCGCGTTGATCTGCTCGTATCGGACGTGCCGACGACCAAACGGCTGATGATCGACGAGTTGAGCATTCCGATTGAACTTGACGCGCAGACCGGCAATTTCGCCAATCATGCCCTGATGGCGCACGTCATTAATAAGGACGGATTGATCGTCGTGGAGCGTACCGCGGGCAGCAGCGCGAAGATCGCCATGCTATTGGACGAAGCGATCCGTGCCGTCAAGTTGCCCTTCGTCGCGCCCGATAATGACGGCTGAGGCCGGCTGATCCTTTCCGATCCCGCGCAATGCGAACCCGGTCCCCGGCAGACCGGGCGGGTGCTAAACCAGACAAACTATGCCGCCGATGATCGCTGTGGATTCTCAGCGTGAGGCGTTGGGTGCGCTATTGGCCCGCGAAGGGACAGTGGTGGAGACCGCGCCAAGTGGGAGGCGGCAGATCGATGGCCCTGGGCTTTTTCAAATCGAGCATCGCGCCCGTGGCGATCGACTTCGGCTTCGCGGAGTTGAAACTGCTCCAGGTGCAGCCCGGCGCGCCGGCCACGCTCATGGCCGCGGCCCGCGAAGTCATTCCCGAATCCTCCCGCAACGATCCCGCGGCCCGGCAGCACTTTCTCGCCGAGGCGCTGCCTCGCCTCATCCGCGAAGGCGGGTTCAAAGGTAAGACGGCCATCTGCTCGATCCCGGCGTGGCAGACGTTCGTGCAGCACATGCAGGTGCGCGGCGGCGACAGCGCCGAGGACATCGCCACCCAGTTGAAGTCGCAACTCCAGGCCATCATCGCCTGCGACCCGACCAACGTCGTGGTGCGCCACGTCGAAGTCGGCGAGGTCTTCAAGGACAATCAGCAGATGACGGAAGTGATCTGCTTTGCGGTCGCGCGCGACGTGGTCATGCGCCAGATCGAACTGCTCAACAAGTGCCGCATGGAGATCGGCGGCTTTCACGCCGAGCCGATCGCCGTCGTCAAGTCCTTCGAGCACCTCTACCGGCGTCAGGGGGATGATCAGATCACGACGCTCTACGTCGATCTTGGCGCCAGCTGCACCAAGGCAATGATCGCGCACGGCAAGGAAATCCGCTTCGCCAAGACGATCCCGGTTGGCGGTCGGCACCTGGACCAGCGACTGGCGGAAGTGCTCAACTGCGACGTCGCCGCCGCGCGCTCGCACCGGCTCGCGGAGACGCGACCGGCGGCTGCGGCTCCTCAGCGAGCCTCGGCGCGCGTGGGCGCGGTGCTGGCGCACGCGACGCAGGCCGCCGCAGTCGGCACGGCGGCAGACCGCCGCGTCGGCAGCATCCCCAACGAGTTTTCCGCCGTGCCGGGCGCTTCCTCCACCGCGACGGAGGCCGTCGGCGAGAAGAGTTCGCTCGTGCACGAGGCGATGGCGCCGCTCGCCGAGCAGTTGATCGATGAACTCAAAATGTGTGAGCGCTACCACCGCCGCCTGTTCGAGGACCGATCGCTGGATCGGATCGTCTTCGTCGGCGGGGAGAGCATGGACCGCTCGATGTGCTGCGAAATCGCCGAAGCAATCGGCGTGGTGACGTATCAGGGCAATCCGTTCGGGCGCTTGCAGCGGACGGGTGAAGAACGGTTCGTCGGGTTCGACGGCTCGCATGCCGAGCCGGGCTGGTCCGTGGCGCTGGGTTTGTGCGCCTGTCCGGCCAACGGATGAGCGGGCCGGTCCCGCCTGATATCGACGTGTGTGACAGGAACGGAGTGAACCCATGCCGCATGCCAGTTTCCTTCCGGAAGACTACCTCGCCCAGCGGGCGGAGCGGCGCACGAGCATTCTCAGCCTCACGCTTTTCATCGTGGTGATGACGGCGGTGGTCGGGGCGTTTCTCGTCACCAATCGCCAGTGGTCGCGCGTGAAAGTCGAGCAGCAGGAGATCAACATCCACTACACCGAGGCCGCCAAGCGCATCGGCGAACTCGAGGAACTCGAGCGCCAGAAGCAGCAACTCGTCGAGCGGGCCGAGGTCGCCGCGGCCCTCGTCGAGCGCGTGCCGCGCTCCATCCTGCTGGCCGAACTCATCAATCGCATGCCCGATGCGGTGAGCCTGCAGGAGTTCGATCTCAAGTCCGAGAAAGAGAAGGTCAAGCGGCCGGCGCCCTCGGCGACGAAGGTGAAGTCGATCACCGGCGACAAGAACGCCCGCAAGCCGACCAAGGCCGAAGAGGCCGACGAGCGCAAAATCGAAGTGCCGTCCTACATGGTGGTGATCGAGATGGAGGGCATCGCGCCTTCGAACCAGCACGTGGCCGAGTACCTGACCAAACTCGGTCAGTGCTCGCTGTTGCGGGACGTGGAATTGCGCTACTCGAAGGAATCGAAGGTGGAGGAGCAATCGGTGCGGGTGTTCCGCATTCGCGCCATCCTTGACCCGAAGGCGGACGCCAAGCAGTTCGAGCCTCTGAAACTGCGCCGGACCATGCGCGACCCGACGGAAAACACGCTCGAGTTCGAGCAGTTCGATCCAAGCCTCATCGAGGTCGATCTCGGCGAGGATGAGTCGAACCCGAACGGAGGGAAGTGATCATGCGATTCGGAGTGCGCGAACTACTGTTCATCCTGGTGCTGCTGGCGGTTCCCGTCGCGGCGTTCTGGTTCGTCTTCAAGCCGCGCAACGAAGACATCGCCACGGCGCGCGCGGAAATCGCCGGCAAACGCCAGACGCTCAACAAACTCAACGAGGCCTCGACGAAGATCAAGGACCTCGGCGAGGCGATCGCCGCCGGCCAGGAAGCCATCGAGGTCATCGAGGCCAAACTCCCCGCCGAGCAGAGCGTCGATGAAGTGCTCCGCCAGGCGTCGGATATCGCCATGACGCACGCGCTGCACATCAAGACGGTTACGCCGCAGAAGAAGGTGCCTGCGTCGCAGTACATGGAGCTGCCCATCGCCTGGGAACTCTCGGGCAACTTCGACGGCTTTTACGAGTTTCTGCTCGATCTCGAGCAGTTGCCTCGCCTGACCCAAATCCGTGATCTGAACATCAAGCGGGTCGACCAGGATCCCGGCGCGATGACGGCGACGTTTACCCTGAGCATCTACTTCCAGCCTCGAGCGTCGTCGTCCACGAAACTCGTGGAGGTCAAGCCATGAGCATGGAGCACTTCAACCCGCAGTCGGGCCACATTCCGGATTCGCCCGGCGGCGAGGGCCTCAACGGCGGGTCGGTCGAGCAGATCGATCTCGTCGGCACCGCGGCCGGTAAGAAGCGCGTCAGCGACGCCACCATCGTGCTCGTGGGCACGCTGCTCGTGGGCGCCGGCATCCTGACGGGCATGCGCTGGCTGGGGACCAAGTCGTCGAGCCTCGGCGTCGACAAGGCCATCGAGAAGACGGTCAATGACTTTCTCGGCCGCACGTCCGCCGCCTCGGCTCAATCCGATGAGGCCGCCCACGGTCAGTCCGAGCTGGTGCTCGACTCACTGACAGAGGATCGCACCGAATCGCAGGTTTCGCTCGAGTACGTCAAGAAGAACCCGTTTGTGCTCCGCCTGGCGCGCGGCCCGGCACAGGCCGGCGGCGATCCGGGCATTGACATCGCCTCCCAGCGCGAACAGGCTCGGCTGGCGGAACTTCGCCGCACGCTCGAGCGCGACGCCCAGGCCATGCGCCTGAGCAGCATCATGGGTCAGCCGGGCAAGCGCGTCGCCGTGCTCAATAACCTGGTCGTGCAGGTGGGCGACGTCGTGAACGAAACGTACACCGTCACGGACATCACCGCGTTTGAAGTCGTGCTGGCGGCCGAAGGCATGGAATTTCGCAAGAGCCTGAAGGAATGACAGTCGCCAGCCGCGACTGAGCGCCGCCATGGGAAGATTCGATCTCGATAGTCTGCTGAGCGAACTGGGCGTCAAGAGATCTGCCGCCCTGGAAGATTCCGCGTCGACCGCCGCTGCAGATCAGCCGGGTGGTCCGGGCGAATCGGATGCTTCGCCCGAGGTGCAGGCTGAGGAGTCACGGCGAGGCGAGACTGAACCCGCAGCACTATCCCACACGATGTCTTCCACCCCACCTCCCGCAACTCGAGCGTTTGTTCGCAACGACCCGCGCGAGACGCCGCGTCCGCCTGATGCGTCCGGTCGGGGCCTCAACGCCGAAGTGGACCCGGCGCGGGTGGCCGAAAAGGCGGATCGCCTGTCGCTGCGGCCTGACGATGCGCTGGGCTTGCTGTGGGGCCCGACAGACGGACAGCGGGCCGCCGTCCGAGGCCGCGACCTTGGCGCTGAACTGCAGGCGCGAGGGATCATTACCGGCGAGCAATTGACCACGATGCGCACCGTGTTGCGACAGAGCCCCGGGCGCACCGCCTCAGAGGTGCTCCTTGAGATGGGGGTGCCCGAGGAGCAGATCCAGCAGGTCGTCGCGCAGATCCACGGGCTCGAGTTCGCCCGAATCAATCCGGATGATGGATTCCACAGCAGTTACTTCGAGCGTCTCGGCGCCGACTTCTGCCGGCGCCACGGCGTGCTCCCGCTGCGCAAGGACGGCCCGCGGCTCATTGTCGGCACGGTGTATCCCGACGACGTGTTCGTGATCGACGAAGTCCGCCGTCTGCTGGGTGTGAGCGCCGTGCGCCAGGTGATCGTCACCTCGTCGGACATCAACCTCATTATCGAGGTCCAATCGGCGGGCGAAGAGCAGGACATCGCCGTCAACGACATCCTCGCGGACATTGACGAGGGAGACGTCGAAGTCGTCGAAAACGACCAGGAAGACGTGGACTTCGCCAAACAGGCGGGCGAGTCGCCGGTCATCCGCTACGTGAACTTCATCATCCAGACGGCGCTCAAGGAAGGCGCCTCGGATATTCACATCGAGCCGGCCGAGAAGAAGCTGAAGGTGCGTTTCCGCATCGACGGCATCCTGTTCGACATGATGAATCCGCCGCACAAGATGCACGCGGCGATCATCTCGCGCCTCAAGATCATGGCGAATCTGGACATCTCGGAGCGCCGCCTGCCGCAGGACGGGCGCATCCGGGCCGTGGTGGCCGGCCGCAAACTGGATCTGCGCGTTTCGACGCTGCCGACGGTCACCGGCGAGAAGTGCGTGCTGCGTATTCTCGACGCCCGGTCGATCGCGGTGGGCCTCGAGCAACTCGGTTTCGACGAGACATCGCTGCACATCTGGCGCCGGCAGATCAAGCAGCCGCACGGCATCATTCTTGTCACCGGTCCGACCGGCTCGGGTAAGACGACCACGCTCTATTCGTCGCTGCGCGAGATGGACACGAAGAAGCTGAACGTGTCCACGACCGAAGACCCAGTGGAATACCACCTCGACGGCATCACGCAGGTGCAGATTCACGACAAGATCGGCATGTCGTTCGCCGCGGCGCTGCGAAGCCTGCTGCGCCAGGATCCCGACGTCGTCATGGTCGGCGAAATCCGCGACGCCGAGACCGCTCGCATCGCGATCCAGGCGGCACTGACGGGCCACCTCGTGCTCAGCACGCTGCACACGAACGATGCGCCCAGTTCGGTGACCCGCATGATCAACATCGGCGTCGAGCCGTTCCTGATCGGCGCGGCGCTCAACGCCGTGCTCGCCCAGCGGCTCGTGCGGCGCATCTGCGATCACTGCAAGACGGCCGATACGCTGAACGAGGAGGTGCAGGAGTTCCTCATGACCCAGGGCCTTGACGCCGCGCAGGTGAGCAAGGGCGCCGGGTGCGACCGCTGCCGGCAGACCGGCTACGCCGGCCGGCTGGGCATCTACGAGCTTCTCGTGCTCGATGACGTGACGCGGGACGCGATCGCCCGGAGCCCGTCGGTGACCGAGTTCCGGAGGATGTGCGTCGAGCGCGGCATGGTGACGCTCCGCCAGGACGGGCTGGCCAAGGTGGTTCGGAGGCAAACGACCATTGAAGAGGTGCTGCGTGTAACGGAAGCGACGATCTGACCGGCCGTGGGGTCGGGTGAAACTCTCTGGCCCCGTGTGTTATTGGTTATCCGGTGGCTCCAATCGGCCGATGATGCGGGCACCGCCGCGCCGACGCGGCACTCCCGAGCCCGTCCGATTCGATGAGGGGTGTTACTCGATGGATTTCAACACGATCCTGAAGACCGCAGCCGAGCACAATGCCTCCGATATTCACATTGTCGCGGGGCATCCGCCGCTCATGCGCTGCCACACCATTGTGACGCCGATGGATTATCCGGTCGTGACGCCCGAGTCGGCGCAGCGGATCCTAGAGGCCGTCGCGCCGCCCAATGCGATTGAGACGTTCAAGCGGCAGTCCGACTCGGACTTTTCATACGAGATCCCGGGCCTGGGCCGCTACCGCGTGAATGCGCACATGCAGCGCAAGAGCGTGGCCATGGCGTTTCGCGCGATCAAGTCCAAGGTGCCGCCGCTCGAATCGCTCAACCTGCCCGACGTGATCGGCCGCCTGACCTACCTGCCGCGCGGCCTGGTGCTCGTCACGGGCGATACGGGTTCAGGTAAGTCCACCACGCTCGCCGCGATGATTCAGGCAATGAATGAACGATACCGCAAGCACATCATCACGCTCGAAGATCCCATCGAGTACGCGTTTGAATCGAACAAGAGCGTGATTGAGCAGCGCGAACTCGGCGCCGACATGCCCAGCTTCGCCTCGGGCCTTAAGCACATTCTGCGTCAGGACCCGGACATCATCCTCGTCGGCGAAATGCGCGACCTGGAAACCACGGCGCTGGCCATCACGGCTGCGGAAACAGGCCACCTCGTGCTCAGCACGCTGCACACCGTGAATGCATCGCAGACGGTCGAACGTATCGTGGACATGTATCCGGCGGACCAGCAGAACCAGATCCGCTCGATGCTCGCCAATACGCTGCAGGCAGTGGTGTCGCAGACCCTGTTCAGCCGCATCGACCAGGCCGGCATGGTGCCCGGCGTGGAGATCATGCTCTGCACGCCTGCGGTGCGCAACATCATCCGCGAGAACAGGTCGTTCGAGATTCCCAACGTCATCGAAACGAACCGCAACCTGGGCATGGTGAGCCTCGATACGTCGATCAGCGAGTTGTACTTCAACGGCATGATCAGCCGCGAAGACGCGATCGCGCAGGCGGCGTATCCGGACAAGCTGGACCGTGCCCTGGCGGCGTAACACTTGGCGAGCCACCGAGGCCGCCGGAGATCGATGCGTTTGCCGCGGCCGGCGAACGTGGTGGGTGAGGAGTGAGGCATGGCGCTGTATCGGTATCAGGCTAAGGGAGGCAACGGCGAGATGCGCTCGGGCACGCTCGCCGCTGACAGCGCCATGATGGCCGCCGCGATCCTGCGCAATCAGGGTCAGCGCGTTATCAATCTCTCGCCCGTCGAGTCGAACAACGTCAAGAGTTTCCGTTCGACGCTCAAGAGCCTCAATTACAGCTCGGGGCCCAGCCAGCGGGACGTGCTGGACTTCACCACGCAGATGGCGGTGATGATCCGCGCCGGTATTTCCATTCGGGCGGCGCTCGAAGGCATTGCCGACCAGGTGCAGAACCCCAAGTGGCGCGAAATCCTCAAGAACGTGCGGCAGGACGTGGAGGGCGGCCGGCAGTTCTCCGAGGCCATCTCCCGCTATCCCAAGCTGTTCAGCCCGCTCTATGTGAACATGGTGCGCGCTTCGGAGATGTCCGGCTCGTTCGCCAAGATGCTGGACCGCATCGCGGCTTACATGAGCCAGCAACTCGAGACGCGCAAGATGGTCATCGGCGCCATGATCTACCCGGGCATCATCGGCACCATGGCGGTGGGCGTGACGATCTTCCTGCTCACCTTCGTGCTGCCGCGCTTTGCTATGGTGTTCAAGGGCAAGGAGGACTACCTGCCCAAGCCGACGGTGTTTCTGATGGCGGTGTCGGCGTTTATGGTGCAGTTCTGGTACGTGCTGCTCATCCTGGCGATCCTGCTCGGCGTCGGCTTCTTTGTCTTTACGCGGACCCGCGTGGGGCGGACAACCATGGACCGGCTCAAGCTGCGCGTGCCGCTGTTCAAGCGCATGTTTCGCGCGCTGTACATCAACCGCAGCCTGCACACGATGGGCGAACTGCTCAGCGCCGGCGTGCCCATGCTCGATTCGCTGGCCATCACCGGCGACATCTCGGGCAACTCGGTTTATCGGCACCTGTGGCGTTCGGTCTACGCGTCCGTTAAGCAGGGCAAGAAGCTGGTCCAGCCACTTCAGAAGTCGACTCTTCTGCCGCGCAGCGTCGTGCAGATGATCGCGGCCGGCGAAGAGTCTGGTAAACTCGCCGACGTTTTGCAGGAAATCGCGTCCTATTACAGCAAGGTGCTGCGCGACGCGATAAAGACGGTAACGAGCATGATTGAGCCGATCATGATCATTGTGATGGGTTCAATCGTCGGATTCATCGCAATGGCGATCATCCTGCCAATCTTCAAGATGTCCTCGCTCGTTAAATAAGCGAAGGGTGGAGTTTTGAGGAAGGCACGCTCCATGCGCGATCGCCAGGCCATGCTCCAGTCCGCTTCGCCATCATCTCGACGTCCGATTCGGCGCGACGGTTTCACGCTCATGGAAACGGCGCTGGCGATTGTCATCGTCAGCACCGGCGTCCTGTCCATCCTCTACGCCCAGATGGCGTTTCACAAGCAGAACGACTGGTCCACGCACACGTCGACGGCGACGTTCCTCGCGAATGAGATCCGCGAGATGACCGTCCGCATGCCGCCGCACGATCCGGTAACCGGACTCGCCTACTGGGGCCCCGAACCGAACGAGCCCACCCTCGACGACTTCGACGACTTGGACGACTTTGACGGCACGGAAGGCCTCGGCACCATCTTCAGCGCCGAGGAGGAGACCGGGCCAGTCAACGCGATGCGCATGATCGTCCCCGACATGGCGGGCTGGTCGCAGGTCGTGCGCGTGTTCAGGGTGCCCGAGAACAACATCAGCGGGAGTGAAGACCCGAACTTGCCCGAGGAATCGTCGGTGCTTCGTATCGAAGTCAGCGTCCTGTACCAGGGGCCGCGCGATGAGGAGCCGACGGAAGTGACCAAGATCGCGTGGATCAACGAGTATTGAGCCGGCGCGAACTGTCGAATGGGTGCGGTGGTGAAACGGAGCGGCTATGAGCAGGCGGAGTGACGGCAATCGACACGGGGCAAGGGGCGCGATGGTTGCAGGCGCGGCCCGGCGGCCCGTCGCTCGCTGCCGCCCCGATGGGCGCAGCCGGCGCGGCGTCGCCTCGGTCCTGTCGATGATGTTTCTGGTGATCTTCGGCTCGCTCGCGGCCGTCATGGCCGTCGTCGCTCAGGGCAACGTGCGCACGGCGCATTCGCACCTGCAGGTCAACAAGGCCATGAGCGCCGCGGAAACGGGCTTGAGTTTTGCGGCCCGCCGCCTCACCGAGGCCGCACAGCGCTTCGTCGTCGAGAAGGGCCTCGTCACGGACGAGTTTGGCGAAAAGCTCTGGAACGGCACGTGGGAAGTCAGCGACGGCGAGGTCACCATCCTCGACCCCGAAGGCTTCGTCGAAGGCAGCCCCGCGACGAGCCTGGCCACGGCGGTCCTCAATGCGCACGTCGCCGACGAGCACAATCTCATCATCGACCCCGGCGACGAACTGCTGCCCGACCTCGACGAATTCGGCAAACTCGTCGTCCAGCCCATTTCCGTTACGTCTGAAGAGGGCGCGGCGTATTTCCGCCTCAGTTACG
This sequence comes from Phycisphaerales bacterium, assembly GCA_020852515.1. NCBI lineage: Bacteria > Pseudomonadati > Planctomycetota > Phycisphaerae > Phycisphaerales > Phycisphaerales bacterium. The sequence continues at coordinate 129,693 of JADZAS010000011.1, read as the reverse complement.
AGCCGCTTGCCGACGGCCGCTTCGTGCGCGTCATCAGCGTCGGCTGCGATGGATCGCTCACGCGAACGCTGCAGGTAGATTTTCAGATCGTCAAGCGCCTCGACGCGGCGATCATCTCGCCAAACCGCATCATGATCGGCAAGAACGTCCACATCGACGGGCCGATCGGCACGCGCTTTGGCGAAGACGTCCAGGATCTCCAGGAGCCGCTCGGCCATCCGATCGTCATGAAGTCCGACTTCCGCCATCTCGATGTGGAACTCGACGCGCGCATCGAGACGTTCGTCGTGCAGATCGGCCTGCACGACGTCAACGGCGACAACCGCCTGCGACCCGGCCATCCGACGGAGCGCGACGGCCTGACCGAGCCGTACATGGTCGATGCCAACGACGATGGGTACGTCGATGACTACGACCTCTGGCTCGATTTCTACGATGCGAACGAAGACGCCCTGGTCGTCTGGGACGCCGACCTGGCGTACGCGGCGGGCCGCGGCACGATGGATGAGGAGTTTGCCGGCATCGACGACGATCTCGCCACCATGATCGACGGGTTGAATCCCGATCGAAACGGCGACGGCGCCATCGATGAGGCCGACACCCTGCTCGGCTACATGGACGGCGTGATCGATACGCTCGATGGCTATGCGAAGGTGCATGGCAACCTGCTCTTCAAGGCCAGCAAGGAATCATGGGAAGCCGCCCAGGGTGGGCAGCCGTGGCAGAGCTTTGTCAATGGTCCGGTCGAGGCGGAGATCGAGTACTCCTCCACGCAGTTCGAGGTGCCCGATACGCGCCTGTACGACTTGAGCATCACCGACTTCACCAACGCGCAGAACACTCTCAAGGACGTGACGGTCGGCAGCGGTGCGTTCGTCGATCAACTCGAAGCCCAACTGGGCGGAGATCCAACGACCCACGTGTGGTCCGACCACCCCACCGAGCCGGACTACCTGCGGCCCGACTTGGGAATCTGGGAACAGATGCCGCTTGGCTCACCGGGGTTTTACGACTGGTACCAGCGCCCGATCTACAAGAACATGACGTTCGTGAACGTCGCGATCCCGCAGGGAAACAACGGCCTGTTCATCAACTGCACGTTCATCGGCGCGGTCTACGTCCAGACCCACAGCGACAACACCCACCACAACTGGAACTTCCTGGGCATTAAGGAACTCGTAGACGGCAACTACGTGGACAAGTACGACTACGAGAGCTGGGAGCCGGTGCTCGAGATCAGCGGCAACCCGGTGTATGACACCAAGCCGTTCTCGAACAACATCCGCTTCCACAGCTGCGCGTTCATCGGATCGGTGGTTTCCGATCCCGCGGGCGACCTGACGCACGTGCGCAACAAGCTCCAGTTCACGGGCGCCACGCACTTCTCGCTCAACGTCGAAGACATCCAGGAGAGTAATCTCACGACAGAGGAGAAGGAGCTGGCGACGCAGAAGTTCAACGAGAGCTACGAGCAGCTGCGCCGCAGCTCGCTGCTCGTGCCGAATTTCTCGGTGGACGTCGGCAGTTTTGAGAACGCGGCCGAAGTGGTCGAGATGCAGGGCACCATCGTGGCCGGCATCCTGGACGTGCGCGGCCGCGCGAACATCGTGGGCGCGCTGCTGATGACGTTCAAGCCGAGGACGGGCGAGGGGCCGCTGTACTACGGCGGGCCGGCTTCGGCGTTCAATACCACGCTCGGTTACTTCAGTCCGGAGGACGGCGATGGCGAAGGCGGCGAGCCGCTGAACGGGTTCGGCAACATCACGCTCCGCTACGACGCGGACATCCCCATGCCCGACGGCATCAAGGCGCCGATCAAGGCGGTGGCGGTGCCGGGCACCTATGTGGAAGGAGCGACGCCATGATTGCTTCGCCGATCTCTCTGCCTCGCCTGCATCGGGCTGGCGGCCCGAAGCCCCGCCCGCGCCGCCGGGCGTTCAGCATTGTCGAAGTGCTTCTGGCCATTACGATCACTTCGCTGCTGCTCACTTCACTGCTGGCGGCCCTGTCGGCGTCGTTCCGCGCCTATCAGGCCACGACGGAATCCGCCTCGCGCCACACGATCGCCCGCTTGACGATGCACCGCCTGCTGGCGCTGCTGCGCACCGGCACGCAGTTCGGGCCCTACCCGGCCAACGTCATCACTGACCCGATCATTCAGTCCGACTACGTCGAGTTCGTCGCAGCGGACGGCACGTTCGTGCGCGTCGAGTACCGCCCGATCGAGGAGGCGCTTTACGTCATCATCGATCCGACGGGAGAGGCGAGCGAGGAACTGCTGCTCACCGGCGTGTCGCCCGTGTACGACAGCGAAGGCGAGCGCGTGCCGCCGTTCACGCTGCAGTATGTTCGCGGGCCGCTGCTGTATCGCGCGACGGTCGATCTGCTCATCGCTGAAGATGCGGAGGTCGATCTGGCGCTCGAAGGCTCCGACGTGCCGCCGCTGCGGATGGTCGCCTCGACCATGCCGCGCAACAACCTCTGATTCGCTTCACCCTTCGCGCGCCGGATTGCCGCAGACCGTCGTCCGATCAGGCACGTCGCGCGTGACGACCGCGCCGGCGCCGACGACCGCCCCGTCGCCGATGTTGCGGCCGGGCAGGACGCGGCTTCCCAGGCCCACGAGTACGTGCGTGCCGGTGCGGACGGCTCCGCACAGCGCCGCGCCGGGCGCGATGTGGCTCCAGTCGCCGACGACCGAATCGTGCTCCACGATGGCGCCGGAGTTGATGATCACTCCCGTTCCGATTGTGGCGCCCGGATTGACGATGGCGCCCGGGCCAATGAACGTACCCGGGCCGATGCTCACGTCGTGCCTGCTGATGATGGCGGCAGGATGGATGACCGTGGCCAGGCACTCGGGATCACGCCCGTCAAGCATGCCCAGCAGCAGAGCGCAGCGCGTCGCGTTGTCGCCGATGGCGGGCATGAAGCGCACGTCAGATCCGCACTCGCGCCAGGAGCGGATGCGGCCGCGGTGCGGCACATCCAGTTCGCGCAGCGGCGCATCGACCCGGTCGTCAAGGAATCCCTCGACCAGCAGTCCCGCACGAGTCGCCGCATCGAAAACGACTTTCGCGTGTCCGCCTCCGCCGACGAGGACGACCTGGTTCACGGCGTCGCCTCCGGATGGTGCGTCTGGTTCGCGTCCTCAACCGCCCGCTGACGCACCGGACGGTATTTCTCTCCGATCGCGAGATCCCACTGCTCGTGGCTCGCGTCAATCGCCACATCGCGGAACTCGCTGCGGCAGCGGTAGCACACGAGGCACTCTTTCGTGAAGACGTAGACGATCCTGTCGATCACCACCGCGGCGAGCAGGACGCACATCGACCACAGCGCTTGGCCCCGGGCCAGCAGGATGACGCTGGCGATCGCTGCGGCAATGACAAGCATGAGCCCGAAGCGCTGCGGGAAGTCTCGTCGCCTGAAGATCTCCCGGCAGCCGCACACCACGCATCGGCGCAGCCGGCCCTGCTCGTCGACCGCATTCTGCCAGTTCAGGTCGATCTCGCGATCCGCAGGCCGCAGCCGGGCCCGCGCGGGTCGCGATGCCACATCGACGACGGCCACGCCCAGTGGTTCCCGGTCGAGATTGTTTGCGGTGATGCGCATGCCCCGATTCCCTACATCTTAGACGCGCCTGCCGCCGGCTGCGGCGGGGCCGGTTTCAGAGGCCACGCCGGCGGCCGACCTACAGTTCGTCCATGACTGCGAATCAGGTTGCGCCCCGACACCGCGTCGGCGTCGTGAGTTTCCTCAACACGCTGCCGCTCATCGACGGCCTCGAGGGGCTTGCCGATCTTCAGCTGAAGCCCGCCGTGCCCAGCGATCTCATCCGCCTGCTCCTCTCCGGGCAGGTCGAGGTGGCGCTGTGTTCGATCGTGGACTATCAACTGGCGCCCGAGCCGCTGAAGATCGTGCCTGCCGGGCTGCTCGGCTGCGATGGCTCGACGATGACGGTGCGGCTGTTCAGCCAGACGCCGCTCGAGCGCATCACAAAAGTTCATTGCGATACCGACAGCCACACCTCAGTAATGCTTCTGCGCGTGCTGCTGCATGAGCGGCACGGCATCCAGCCTGAACTGGTCGAATTCGATGCCCGTCGGCACCGCACCGGCGCCGGCGAAGATGTGCAGTGGCCGCAGGCCATGCTGCTCATCGGCGACAAGGTTGTTACCGATTCGACCCCCGCGATCCGCTATCCCTATCAACTCGACCTGGGCGCCGAATGGAAGGAACTCACGGGCCTGCCGTTTGTCTTCGCCACCTGGCTGGCCCGCCGCGAGACCGACGCTTCGGCCGTGGGCGCAGTGCTCGACCGCCAGCGCCGGCACAACAAGGAGCGCCTCGAGCAGATGCTCGCCAGGCAGGCGCCGCAGCATGGCTGGCCGGTCGATCTCGCCCGCGCCTACGTCTGCGAAATGCTGCGCTTCGACTGGACGGACCAGATGATCTGCGGCGTTGAGCGGTTTTTCGCACTGGCCCACGCGATGGGTCTGATCTCCCAGAATCGCCCGCTCGAGTTTGAGCGGCTGTGAATGCCGCCCACAGCCGGTGACGGTGCCCGATGGCTCGACCTCCCCGCTTTACGATTTCGGCTCTCGCCGATCTGCTTCACGAACTCCGCTACGCGCCGCCTGAGACGCTGTCGCGGCAGATGCAGGCGGCCGAAAAACTGCTCAACGAAATTGAGCCCCAGCGCAACTACCCGGAGGACTACGTGCGATTTCGCATCACCGGCTTTCGCGGCGAGCGCAGCGAGGGCGCCTTGTTTGTCGGCTCGGCGCTTGTCGGCGATCTGGCCAAGTTCATCGAGAGGCTCAGTGCGGCCCTCTCCTGGAGCGCCAGTGATTATGCGCCGCGCACGCCGCTGCCTCCCGATGAAGTCGCCCGCCGTCTGAGTGTGAGCGCGGTCACGCTGCACCGCTACCGCAAGGAAGGTCTCGTGGCTCACCAGGTGCGACTGGGCAACGGCCGGCCCCGGCTCGTGTACTTCGCCGATGCGGTCGAGCGGTTTGTCTCGGCAAGGCCCGGCCGCGTGGAGCACGCCGCGCGATTCTCGCGCATCGACGCCGCTACGCGGCAGCGGATCATCTGCCGCGCTCGCCGATACGCTCAGACGCTCGACCTGTCTCTCAACGAATCCGCGCTCCGCCTCGCAAGGCGATTTGGCCGCAGCCACGAAGGCATCCGCCGCGTGCTGCAGCAGCACGATCGGCAGCATCCGGCTGAGTCGATCTTTGCCGACCACGGTCCGATGACCGATCGGCAGCGCCGTCTCGTGCTGCGCGCGCACGACCGCGCTGTGCCCGCTTCCGAAGTGGCGCATCGCGTGGGAAGATCCGTCAACACGATCTATCGCACGGCCCTGGAGCAGCGGGCCCAGCGCCTGCGATCGTGGCCGATCCGAGCCGTCGAACTGCCGACGTTCACCCTCAAGGGCGCCGATGAGGTGATCCTGACCAGCCCTGTGGCGACGCGCGGCCTGCCGGTCGATCTGGACACCGGTGGCGACTTCACGGCGTGGATCGATGAGGCGCCAAACCTTCAACTTGAGGCGGAGGTCGATGAGACGCAGGGCGTGGCGGCATTGCACTACCTGCTGTGGTCGGCGCGGCGGATCATCGAGCGCCTTGACCGCCACCAGAGCCGCGCCGCTGACATCGATCTTGCCGAGACCCGACTGCGCTGGGCAACCCGACTCAAGCTGAAACTGCTCGCCGGACTGCGATCCAGCCTCATCTCGCACGTGGAGATCCACCTCGGCCGCAAACTTCGCCAATCGACGACGACGGAGATCGAAGCGGCGTACCGGCTCATCGTCGCCGCCGGGCTCCGGGGGATCGACACGTTCGATTCCTCGCGACAGGGACGGCTCGGGCAGGTCGCGGTGCATGCGCTGCGCAGCGACCTCGCCCGTCGGTGGGCGCCGCCGCCTTCATCCGTGGCCAGAGCGAGGCACGAGCACGGCGGGATCCGTCTGCCCGATCTCGGCGCGACCATCTATCCCTGGCGGGGCGTCCTCGAACTGAACGCGCGAGCGCTGCCGGGGGCTGCGCGGCTCTCCGCGGATTCCCGCGAGATTCTGGCCGCCCGCTTCGGCTGGACGGGCCAGGCGCCCCTGACCCACGCCGCGATCGCCGCAGCCTGGGACCGGCCGGTGCATCGCATCGTCGCCGCCGAGCAGCGAGCCCGCCGTCAACTCGCGCAAATTCTGCGCGAATATCCCTCGTAAGCGAGTCGACCGGACGACCGTCGCCAGGCTCATCGCGGCTGCACTTCTTGCGCATCCATCGCGCGCACGCTCCTGTGCGCTATCTGCGAGGCTTGAACGTAACTTGGTACTGTGAAAGCCATTGCGCTGATCTTCGGCGCGTCGGGCTCTCGCGGCATGCTGGTTGCAATAAGTCGCCGGCAACGGTGAAGCAGGCAAGGAGTGCCGCATCATGCTCGCGAATCGCATGGAGGCGATTGACAACGAGCGCAGTCGAGTCGGTGAGACTCGCCGCCCATCAGAGGTCGCTCGGCTCGCACTGGGCCCGGCGCCGGCGCTGGGTAAAGGCGCGCGGTCTGGAGAAGAGCTGGCCCGCCGCATCGTACGCCTGGCGTCGATGGCGGCGGTGCTGCACGCGGCCGAGGCCGTCAGTCGGCAGCGGCAGGCCGAAGCCGGCGAGGCGTCTTTGGACGACGCGGAGGTGCGGTCATGAACTACGGCCTGTACACCGCTGCTTCGGGCATGCTCGTCAACATGTACCGCATCGACGTGATCGGCAACAACCTCGCCAACGTCAATACGACCGGATTCAAACCCGACGTGACCGCGTTCCGCTGGCGCGAGGCTGAGCGCATCGAAGGCCGCGTCGGCAACGTGCCTGCGCACACGATGCTCGAACGGCTCGGCGGCGGGGTGCACGTCGCGCCCAATATCACGCTCTTCAACGACGGCGATCTTGAAGAGACGAACAACCCGCTCGACCTGGCGCTTCAGGGCAAGGGTTTCTTCAAGTACGCGACGGGGCGCGGCGAGGGTGCCGAGCGCATGCGCTTCAGCCGCGACGGCCGCATGACCATCAGCAGAGACGGCTATCTCGTCCACGCCGGCAGTGGCATGCGGGCGCTTGATGAGGGCGACAACCCGATCCAGCTGCAGTCGACGGGCGAGGTCCGAATCCAGCCCGACGGCACGATCGAGCAGGCCGGTCTGCGCGTCGCAAAACTGGGGGTGGTCGTCCCGCCGGATTTCAAACTGCTTCGTAAGGCCGGCGAGAACATGTTCATTCTCGACAATGTGTCGCAGGAGAGCCTGCTCCCCGCCGGCGCCAGCGTGAAAGCCGGCTGGCTCGAAGGCAGCGCCGTGGACTCGATGGCCATGATGATGGAACTCTCGTCAGCCAACGGCGCGATTGCCGCCAACGGCCGCATGATCCAGATGAACGACGAACTGATGAACAACGCGATCAATCGCCTCGGCCGCGTGGCCTGAGCGGCGTGATCGCAGGAGTGTGAGGATCCATGTCTGTCATTGCCCTTCATTCAGCCGCCACTGGCCTCACCGCCCTGAACACCGAACTGGACGTCATCGCCAACAACCTGGCGAACCTGAACACGACCGGCTTCAAGGCCAGTCGCGCCAACTTCCAGGACCTGCTCTACATCGAGAAGAAGCAGGCGGGCGTGGAAAACCTCAACGGCGATCAGCGCCCCATCGGCCTGTACGTCGGCCTGGGCACGCAGGTGTCGGGCACGCAAAAGAACTTCGAACTGGGGCCCGCTGAACAGACCGGCCGCGAACTCGACCTGCTCATCGAGGGCGCCGGGTTCTTTCAGGTCAAGATCGAGGACGACCGAGGCCGCGACGGCATCGGCTACACCCGCGCCGGCAACCTCACGCTCAACAGCCGCGGCGAACTCGTGCTCGCGACCGACCAGGGCCGCGTGCTCTACCCGGCCATCACCATTCCCGAGGACGCCGTGAGCATCTCCATCGGCAGCAACGGCATTGTGACCGTCGGTGAGCCGGGCGGAACGCAGACGCAAGTGGGGCAGATCGAGACGGCCACGTTTGTCAATCCGGCCGGGCTCGAAGAGATCGGCGAGAACCTGTTCGTCGCCACCGATGCTTCGGGCGATCCGATCACCGGCGCGCCGACCGAGGAGAACCGCGGCGGAATCCGCCAGGGGTTCCTGGAAGGTTCCAACGTCGAACCCGTCCGCGAACTGGTTCATCTCATCAAAAGCCAGCGCGCCTTCGAACTCAACGGGCAGGTCATTCGAGCGGCAGATGACGCGCTCCAGCAGGTGAATCAGCTTCACAGAAGGTAAGTGAGTCATGACCGACGTCAGGTTATATCTCGCCGGGTTCGCTCGCCGCTGGGCCGTCGTGGCCACGCTTCTGGCCTGCGGCGCCACTGCGCTGGCGCAGGACCGGATCGTGCTGCGCGGCTCGGTGCGCGTCGATGCCGATCAACTGGCCGTTTCGCTTGCGGATGTCGCCCAACTTGAGGGTGAGGTGGCGGAGGCGCTGGGCGAAGCGGTGGTCTTCGAGGCCAGCGCGCCGCCGGCCCGGCCCGTGACGATCAGCCTGGCCGACGTACGCCGCCGGCTCGACGAACGCGGCGCCAATCTTGGATTGCTCGCCCTAAGCGGCCGGGACTGCGTGATCCGCTGGCGTTCGGCCGAGCCCGTCCAGCCGGCGCCGGCACAACGGCCCGCCGCCGAGGCTCGCACGGCCGAGGCGCCCACGTTTGCCGCAGCACTTGTCCAGGAGCCGACGGTGCGCGGCGCGATCGCGGGGTATCTGGCGGGCGTGGTGTTCCGCTGTGATCCGGCTGATCTTCAACTGACTTTTCGCGAGTCAGAGCAGGAAGATCTGGCCAGAAGCACCAGAGGGTTTGAACTTGAGATCAGGCCGCTTGCGTCGCGGCTCTCGCCCACTCTGCCGCTTCTCGTGAACTTCTTCCGCGGCGCGGGCGTCGTCTGCAGCGCGCGCGTGACGGTTGACGTGGCGGTGCGGCAGCATGTGCTCGTGGTCCAGCGGTACGCAGCCCGGGGCGACATTCTCGACGCGGCTGATCTCGTCGTGGAAGAGCGGATCCTTGAGCCGCAGGCCTCCACGCCCCTTCGGCGCCTTGAAGACGCCATCGGCAAGGAAGTCCGCGGGCGCCTCGTGCCCGGCCAGATTCTCTGCGAGCGCGACACCGCCTCGCAGGTCATCGTCGCTCGCAACAGCGAGGTCACCATTCGCGCGCGGCACGGCATGTTCGTGCTTCGGATGCGCGGCCGCGTGCTCCAGGACGGCTGCCTGGGCGACGTTGTGCGCGTGCAGCGCATCACTGACCGCGTTGAACTCACCGGCATCGTCTGTGAGGACGGTGAAATCAGCGTGGACACCGGGTTCATCGATCGAGAGGAGATCCTGCGATGAGTAGCCGCCTCATTCAACGTTCAGGCGCAGCGCTGTCGCTGACGTGCCTCCTGGCCGCGGGTCCGGCGGCGTCGGGCCAGACAAGTTCGATTCTCGCGCAGGTGCAGGCGAATCCCACGCCTCCCCCGCCGGCCGATGTCGATCCGGCTCTCTCGCTTCACGCGATGGCCTGGTTCACCGTGCCGCAGCCTCAGCCCGTCGTGTGGCGCAAGCACGATCACGTGCAGATCATCATCCGCGAGACGAGCACCGCGCGCAGTTCGCAGGCGCTTGACACCTCCAAGGACTACGACCTGCAGGCCGAGATCAAGGACTTCCCGCAACTCACGATCAACGACCTGCTCGAAGGCATCCTCAAGGCAAGCGAGAACGCGAACCCGGCGAAACTCGACATCGCCTACAAGAACGAGTTCAAGGCCGACGGCAAGTACCTGCGCTCCGACGACTTCTCCGCCCGCGTCACAGCCGAAGTCATCGACGTGTGGCCCAACGGGCATCTCGTGCTCGAAGCGCGCACCTACGTGCAGACGGACCAGGAAACGTCGACGATCCTGCTCTCGGGCGTGTGCGACCCGCAGCTGGTTACGCCCGCAGGCACGATCCTGAGCAACCAGCTCTTCGACCTCCGAGTCATCAAGATGCACGAAGGTCAACTCAAGAAGACCACCAAGAAGGGCCTGATCCCGCGCGTGCTCGAGACGATCTTCGCGTTCTGACCAGATTCAGCAGACCCGCGGCCGCGGCCGCGAGGAGTACAAGATGACCCAGAAGAGCACCCAAACCACGAAGCGCCACCCGATCGCCGGCTGCATCGCCGCAGGCGTGCTTACACTGGCCGTCACCGCCGCTCTGGCCACGGATGTGCAGACGATCGTGCGCGTGAAGGGCCTCGAGAACAACCAGCTCACGGGCATGGGACTGGTTGTCGGCCTCAACGGCACGGGCGATTCGGCGCGGCGGAGCGACTACCCCGCCAAGTTCCTCGCTGAGTTCTACCGCAACAACGGCATGGGCGTCTCTTCCCCGGCTGATCTCCAGGGGTCCGACAGTGTGGCCGTGGTCAGCGTCAGTTGCCTCGTGCCGGCAACTGGCGCGCGCGAGGGCGACCGGCTCGACGCGACCGTGTCCGTTCTGGGCAACGCCAAGAGCCTCAAGGGCGGCACGCTGACGCAGAGCTTCGTTCGATTCACCAAGAACGGCGACGTGGGCGCGTGGGTTTCCGGGCCGATTGACGTCGATCCGACCAACCCGCGCGTGGGCATCATCCGCCAGGGCCTCCAGATGCTGTCCGACATCCGCGCCGATGCGTTCGTCGAAGGTTCGAGAGAAGTCACGCTCGTGCTTCGGCCGCAGTACGCGGGCTATCCGGTCGCCAACATGCTGGCGGACCAGATCACGCAGCAATTGCAGATCGGCACCAGCGGCGGCGAGGGCCGCGCGGTCGTGCGCTCGCCCAACGAGGTCGTCCTGACCATCAGCGATTGGGCCTGGGAGCGGCGCACCGCGACGCTGAACTACGTGCTCACCATGCAGATCGACACGAGCCTGCTTGAGCTGCCGGCTCGCGTGGTGATCAACCGTCGCGCCGGAGTCATCGCGCTCAACGGCGACGTGCAGATCTCGCCCGTGGTGATTTCGGCCAAGGGGCTCTCGATCACGCGAATCAACCCGCCGCCGGTGCCGTCTGCGGCCGATCCGATCTTCAACACCGAGGCGCAGGTCAAGCTGAGCACGGTAGACGATGGCCTGCCCACGACGCAGGCGCGATTGACGGACCTGTTTGAGGCCCTTGATGCACTCAAGGTCGATTTCGACACCCGCGTGGATGTCCTCTATGAACTCAAACGGCTCGGCGCCCTGCACGCCGAATTGATCGACGCTCCGCAATGACCACCGTGGAATCCAGCCCGTTTCGTTCGCTTGCGCCCGCGATGTCCGATGCCGCGGCGCGGGTCCAGCACTTCGACCGGCTCGGAGCGCAGGCGGCGGCCCTGGACGGCGACAAGCCGCTCGCACCCGAGGCTGCAGACTTCTCGCATCTCATGAGCCGCATGATGAAATCCGACGAGACGCCGCTCCCGCGGCGCGAGAAGGTGCGTCGCAATGTCGAGGAACTCGTGGCGCAGACGCTGGTCATGCCGGTGCTCGAGCGCCTGCGGCAGGATCCGCTCGACAGCGGGCTGTTCAAGAAGACGCATGCCGAGCAGTCGCTGCGGCCGCTGCTCGAGGCCGAAGTGGCCAAGTCGATTGTGCGGCGGATGCCCAGCGGGCTCGTGGATCAGATGGCGCACCGTTTGCTCAATCCTCAGGGGTCGGGGGTGATGACCTCCGGCAGGCGCGTCAATGAAGTGCAAGGGAGTGCCCGACATGCCTGAATTGCGCAGTGGAACCGGAATCGGCATCTGCGTGCAGCGCCTCGAGCAGATTCTGCGCGAAGGGGCCGAACTGAACGGCGAACTGCTCGCGTGCATCACCGACTCACAGCAGTGTCTGCGCACGGCGGACACGACGCGGCTGGCGCTGTGCCTCAAGAAGGAGCGCGAACTGGTGGACGCGATCGACCGGCTCGAGCAGCGGCGCAAGGTCGTCGCCGCCACGCTGGCCAGCGCCCTCGAGATCAGCTGTGAGCAGGAAGTGCGCCTGGGCGATCTCGCTGAAGCGCTCGGCGAGCCGGCACAGAGCACGCTGGTCGAACTCGGTGAGGCGCTGCGATCGAGCATCACCGCAGTGCGCGAAGCGGGCGGCGTGCTGCGCGACAGCTGCGAATCGCTGTTGGGGCATGTGACAGGGCTGATGCAGACGATCCAGGCGGGGCTGAGCAAGACTAAGTTGTACGGGCGGGACGGGCGCATCGGCGTCAACGAAGCCGTGTGCGGCGGACTGGACCTGAGGACGTAAGGAACCACCATGGGTCTGACCAGCGCGCTTCAGATCGGCCGCACCGCCCTGAACTATGCCCAGGCGGCGTTGCAGGTCACCGGCAACAACATGGCCAACGCCACGACGCCGGGCTTCACGCGCCAGACCGCCATCGGCGCGCCCCTGCCCGGCGACCGGCTCGGCCGATTCGGCTCGACGGGTGGCGGCGTCCTGCTTTCGACCATTCAGCGCCATGTCGATGAAGCCATCAACGCGCGCATTCGCGGCGCCATAGGGCGAGAGCAGAGTGCCCTGACGCGGCAGAACCTCTTCAGCCAGATTGAATCCATCCAGAGCGAACTGACGGACTCGGATCTGTCCAGCGCGCTCACGCGCTTCTTCAACGCCTGGTCCGAACTGGCCAACAATCCCGGCGATCTGTCGGTCCGCACGCTGGTCGTGCAGGAAGGCGTCAGCCTGGCGGGCCGCCTGCAGGACACCCGGCGCGATTACGTCGATGTCCGCAACCAGATCGACCGCGATGCCGCGCTGCAGGTCAATCGCGCCGACGAACTGCTGACGCAGATCGCGGCGATGAACCTTTCGATTGTGCAGGCGGAGCAGGGGCAGGGGACTGCTTCTTCGCTGCGCGACGAGCGGGATCAGCTCATCGACGAACTGGCGGGCTTCATGGACATTTCCGTCGTCGAGCAGCCCGCCGGCACGGTGGATATCTTCGTCGGCTCCACGCCGCTGCTGCTGGGCAGCACCTCGCGCGGCCTGACGCTGCGTACGGTAACCACCTCCACCGGCTCGGAAACAGTCGTCGAAACGCGCGAGGACGGCGCCGATCTGGAACTCACCAGCGGTTCGCTGGGCGCGCTCATGTCCGCCCGCACCGACATTGTTGAGGGCGTCATCGATGATCTGGACAGCCTTGCTTCGACGCTCATCTTCGAAGTGAATCGCATCCACTCGCAAGGCCAGGGCAGCCGCGGCTTTGAGAGTGTGGAAGGGACCTATCGCGTTGACGACCCCGCGGCGGCGCTCAACAGCACCGCAGCCGGCCTGCCATTCACCATCGTCAACGGCAGCCTGCAGATTCATCTCACGCAGGAGAGCACCGGCGAGCGCACCTCGTTTCAGATCGATGTCGATCTCGACGGCGTCGGCTCGGACATGAGTCTCAACGACCTGGTCAACGCCATCAACACGACGATCGGAGCGGGAAACATCACCGCCGCCGCTACGGCCGACGGCCGCCTGAGCCTCACCGCTGCAGACGGCTACACGCTCTCGTTCAGCGACGACACGTCGGGCGTGCTGGCGGGGCTGGGCGTCAATACGTTCTTCACGGGCGAGAGCGCTCTGGACATCGCCGTCAACGATGTGGTGCTCAACGACGCAACCTATGTCGCCGCGGGCAGTGATCACATCGACGGCTCGAACGGCACGGCGCTGGAAATCGCCGGGCTGAGCACGCGGGCGCTCGATTCCCTCGGCGGACTGTCGCTGCCGCAGTCGTGGACTGCGAGTGTCGAGTCGCTGGCCATCCGCGGCCGGGCGGCCATCGGAGAGACGGCGTCGGCGCAGCTGGTTAAGGAGAGCCTCCAGGCCCAGCGCGCGGCGGTTAGTGGCGTCAGCCTCGATGAAGAAGCCGTCAACCTGCTCAACTACCAGCGCCAATACGAAGCGGCGGCGCGCTACATCAGCGTTGTCGATGAACTCATGCAGACTCTCATGACCATCATCTGAACCATGAGCGCCATACCAAGCAATCTCGCTCGCGTTCCCATCAGCCTCACTACCCAGTCGATGCTCGGCAACCTGACGCGCACGAGCCAGCAACTGCTCGAGGCCCAGGTGCAACTGGCCAGCGGCCTGGCCGTGGGCAAGCCCAGCGACAATCCCATCGGCGCCTCGCTCATCCTCACGCTGCAGCGGGGAATGGACATTCGTGAACAGCGCTTCCGCAATCTCAATCAGGCCGAATCGTTCATGAACATCGCTGACGGCGCGCTGAGCGAGGCGACCGACATCGTGCTCCAGTCGCGCGACATTGCGTCGCAGATGATCGGCCTGGGAGGCGACACGGAAACCCGCCGCAACAGCGCCGAAGTCATCAACGCCATGATCAACGAGATGGTCGATCTGGCCAACTCGCAGTTCACCTCCAACTACATCTTCGGCGGGAGCCAGATCGGGCGAACCCCGCTCGAATCGACCCTCGGCGGGTACCGGTACACCGGCACCAAGTCCGGCCTGCACCTCGATCTCGGCATCGGGCAGCCGCTCGAAGTAACGCTGCCGCTTGATCGCGCTTTCGGTGCGCTCTCGGCGCGCGTGCAGGGCGATCGCGATCTGGACCCCGCTCTCGTCGGGGCGACGAAGATCGCCGACCTGAACGGAGCGCGCGGCCTGGGCGTCAGCCTGTCCACCATCAGCATCGACGTCGGAGCAGTGGGTTCGACGCAGGTCGATCTCTCGGGCGCCGACACCGTGCAGGACGCCATCGATCTGATCGATGATGCGATCGCAGCGCTCGAAACGAGCAGCGGCACGCCGATTCTCGGTCCATCCCGCGTCGGCATCAACTCGACCGGCGATGGCCTCGCTCTCGACGTGGTTGCGGGGCTTACGGTCACCATCGGGGAAGTGGGGGGTTCGACCACCGCAGCCGACCTCGGTCTGTCGCAGTCTGCCTTCACGAATGCAGCACCCGATGGGGCCGACGTCGATCCGCGCCTGACCATGCTGACGCGCGTTTCAGACCTCGCTGGCGTGGGCCCGCTGAGCGACTTCGTGATCACCAATGCCGGCCAGACGCGAACGGTCGATCTGACCGGCGTAACGACCCTCCAGGATCTCGCCAACGCCGTGGCCCGCACCAACATCGGCGCCCGGCTCGAGATTGCGGAGGACGGCCAGCGCATCAACCTCATCAACGAGCTGTCCGGCAGCCGGATGTCCGTCTCCGAAACCGTCGGTGGAACCACGGCGACTGAACTGGGCGTCCGGTCCTTCACCTCCTCGACTCAACTCTCGGATTTCAACAACGGCCTCGGCGTGGAGATCCGCAGCGGGTCGGTCGATCCGGAAACGGGGCTGCCAGATCCCGCGCTCGACGTCGATTTCCGGATCCACCTCAGCGACGGTACCTACTTCGACGTGGACCTCGCCGGCGCGGAGACGGTGCAGGATGTGATCGACATCACAAACGCGGCGGCGCTTCCCGGCACGTTCACCATGACGCTGACCGACGGATCCAACGGCCTGACGCTGACCGACCTCACGGGCGGGGCGGGCAATTTCGTCGTCGAGCAGCGCAACGGCTCGCACGCCGCCGAGGACCTTGGCATCAAAGTCAGCGCCTCAGGCGCAACTATTGCCGGCGAAGATCGCGCGATGATCGAGGTGGACAGCGTCATTACCCACCTGATCAACCTCAGAGACGCGTTGATGAACGACGATTCGCGCGGCATCACGTTTGCTGGAGAGGCACTGACTGCCGACGTCGATCGGCTGGCCCAGGCCCGGGCGGTGCTCGGCCAGCGAGCCAACCGGGTTCAGGCGATCCGCAGTCGTGAAGAGGACCGGCAGTTGCTGGACCGGAGCATGGTCAGCCAGATTCAGGACGCGGATTACAACGAGGTGTCCATTCGCTTTGCGACGCTTCAGACACAGTTACAGGCCGCGATGATCACGGCCTCGCAGTTGGGGAGCCTGAGTTTGATTCGATTCCTGGGGTGAAAGGTGAGCTAAAGAAATCTTCGCCGGCGCCTCGGCCGCGCCGGCGGAACGAACATGGACGAGGGGCGCTCGATCGCGTTGGAGCGCGAATAAGTGCCCCGCACGCCGGTCCAAGGAGTGGACCGGTGAGACCAGGATGGTTCGGCCGAACAATTGGAGCGTTCTCATGAACGTGAAGACGAGTCGTTTTGGCACCGTGGAGATCGATGCCGATCGGATCATCACCTTCAAGACCGGCCTACTGGGCTTCTCGAACCAGACGCGGTTCGCGCTGCTCCAGCCCAATCCGGAAGGCGTGTTCTACTGGCTGCAGGCCGTGGACGCCCCGGACCTGGCTTTTGTGGTGACGGATCCGAGTCTGTTCGTCACGGGGTACGAAGTGCCGATCCGCGACGACCAGGCGGCGAGTCTCGGGCTCAAGTCGCTCGGAGAGGCCCAGGTGCTTGTCATCGTCAATCGCTACGGCGAGAGCCTGACGGGCAACCTGCAGGGGCCGTTGGTGATCAACGTCGAGCAGCGCATCGGCGAGCAGTTGGTGCTCGCCGACCAGCGGTGGTCGACCCGTCACCGGCTTGTGGAAGTCGGCCAGACCGCGCACGCGGCCTCGGCCTGATCCACGGCGACGCAAGCCGCGGGCGCCCGGTCTTCGGATCCGGCGCAGGTGTGGGAAGGCTGGCGATACGGCGCAGGGAGTGCGCCCTGATCGAATGGAGCAACGGAATGCTTGTGCTCTCACGTCAGCGCGATGAAACGATCATGATCGGAGACCACATCGAGGTCACCGTCGTCGATGTCAGGGGCGATAAGGTCCGCATCGGGATCAATGCCCCGACGAGTGTCGCTGTCCATCGCAAGGAAGTTTACGACGCGATTAAGTCGGAGAACGAGCAGGCGGCCCGCTTTGACCAGCGGCAGCTCGACGGGGTCAAGGTCGCCGACGGTGCGCCGCTGCGGCCCGGCCGCGCCAGGACGCCGTCCGATCGCACTCCCCGACTTGATGCGCTCAAGTGTAGAACGGCATGAACCAGGAGCACGCGGCGCGGCCGGAGTTCGCCGCACCAGACCGGCTCGACCAACCTGGCGTCTAACCGCCGTCGAGCCTGACGACACGACCAGTAGCCTCAATCAAGGAGGATTGCCATGGCTAGGATCAACACCAACATCTCTTCGCTGATTGCTCAGTCGAGCCTCAATCGATCCTACAAGGATCTCGACATCAGGCTCGAGCGGCTGTCCACCGGCCTGCGCATCAACCGCGGCGCCGACGATCCGGCCGGCCTGATCACCTCCGAGCGCCTGCGAAGCGAGATGGCCAGCATCACCAAGGCCGTGTCCAATTCCGAGCGAGCCGGCTCCGTCATCGCCACCACGGAAGGCGCCCTGAGCGAGATCTCGGAAATGCTCAACTCCATTAAGGGTCTGATCATCGAGGCCGCCAACACCGGCGGCGTCTCGCAGGAAGAACTCGAAGCCAACCAGTTGCAGATCGACTCGGCGATCGACGCCATCACGCGCATCAGCAACACCGCGAGTTTCGCCGGGTTGC
Organism: Phycisphaerales bacterium; assembly: GCA_020852515.1. Taxonomy (NCBI): domain Bacteria; kingdom Pseudomonadati; phylum Planctomycetota; class Phycisphaerae; order Phycisphaerales; species Phycisphaerales bacterium. Next base: position 112,111 of record JADZAS010000011.1, on the reverse strand, counting down.
AACTGCTCAACGGCACGCTCGACTACCTCACCTCTGGCGTGCCCACCTCGGCGATCGCCAACGCGAACATCCTCGGCGCCTCGTTTGGCAACGCGTCCAACGTGCCCGTCAATGTCCAGGTCCTCGGCTCGGCCCAGACGGCGTCGATCACGCTCACGGCTGACTATCCCGGCACGACCAACGACGGCACGCTGCTCAGCAGCATCACCCTCGAAATCTCCGGCAACGACGGCGTGCAGGTGCTTCAGTTCGTGTCCGGTCAGTCCATCGCCGACGTCGTCAGCGCGGTCAATAAACTGCGCGACTCGACCGGCGTCGAGGCCAGCCTCGTCAGCGCCGGCGACCTCAGTTCGGGCATGGTCTTCACCTCAATCGAGTACGGCTCCAAGTCGTTCGTCAGCGTCCGCAAGATCGGCGAGGCCGGCGAGTTCTTCGACACGCGCATCAGCAGCCAGCGCGACAGCGGCCGGGACGTGACTGCGGCGGTCAATGGAATCCTCGCCACGGGCAAGGGGCTGGAAATCGCCGTCAAGACGCCGGCGCTCAACGTCGAACTGCTGTTGACCGAGGACTTTGCCCAGGACACCGCCAACACCAAGACGTTCTACATCACCGGCGGCGGGGCGCAGTTCCAGCTGGGGCCGACCGTCAACGTCAACCAGCAGATCAACTTTGGCGTCCGCTCGGTGGCCGCGTCGCGCCTCGGGGCGACGATGATCGACGCCGAGTTGCAGTACCTCAACTCGCTGCAGTCAGGCGGGACCAACTCGCTCGACTCGGGCAACTTCCTGGCGGCGTCCAAGGTGATCGACTCGTCCATCGACGAGGTGGCGGTCCTGCGGGGCCAATTGGGCGCCATCGAACGCAACACCATTCAGCCCAACATGCGGTCGCTGCAGGTGGCGCTGGAGAACATCACCGCCAGCGAGTCCAAGATCCGCGATGCGGACTTCGCGCTCGAAACCAGCCTGCTCACGCGGGCCCAGATTCTCGTGCAGGCGGGAACGGCGGTGCTGGCGACCGCAAACTCGACTGCCCAGAGCGTTCTGCAGCTGCTCGGATAGCCGCGAACCTTAATAGAGATGGAGGCGCATGCGGGCCCGGAGTTGATCCGGGCCCGCGGGCGTTTTGGAACGTCCGGGTAATCTGGCCGATAACCCGCGGCTCACGCGGCGAGCCGGGCGGCTCCCGATAATCGGGGAGCCGCCATTCGTTTTGGCGGCAATTCGCGTGAAAGCCCCTGAGCCGGAAGTTGAGAGAAATCCATGATCCAAGCAAGCCGGCTTAACCTGGGCAGTATCGCGGACGATATGTAGGCGTGGTCGTAGTGGATGGGCGTCCGTTGTGGATGCAATGCGGCCAGAGCGTCTGACCGGTCTCGAAGGAGCGAGGTCGATTAGAAGCGAACGAAAAGCAGCCCCCGAAAGGGCACACTTCCAGTCACGGAGGATGGCATGAGTCGCATCAATACAAATGTTCCGTCATTGATCGGGCAGCGAACGCTCGGTTTGCAGAACCGTTCGCTCAACATCAGCCTTGAACGGCTGAGCACGGGTCTGCGCATCAACCGCGGCGGCGACGATCCCGCCGGTCTGATCGCATCCGAAAACCTTCGCGCCGAGATGAAGGCCATCACCGCCGCCATCAAGAATGGCGAGCGCGCTGAGCAGGTCGTCAACGTCGCCGAAGGTGGTCTGCAGGAAGTCAGCAACCTGCTCCAGGAACTCCAGGGGCTCGTCGGCCAGTCCGCCAACGAAGCCGGCCTGAGTGACGAGGAGAAGGAAGCGAATCAGCAGCAGATCGACTCGATTCTGCAGACGATCGACCGCATCTCCAACGCCACGTCGTTCCAGGGCAGCAAGCTGCTCAACGGCAACTTCGACTACACGACATCGGCCGTCACCAGCAGCCTGCTGTCAGACGTGACCATCAATTCGGCGAAGCTGCCCTCGACCGCCGGCGCGTACCTGACCGTCACGGTCGATACGCTCACCTCGGCCCAGACGGCCGAAGTGTACCTCTCGACGGCCGCCACCTTCGATGGTAACGGCGGTTCGTACAGCATCGAGATCACCGGCAACACCGGAACGCAGCAGATCACGATCTCCTCCGGCTCGAGCCAGGCGGACATCATCACCGCCATCAACCAGTTCAAGGATGTGACGGGCGTCTCCGCTGCTCAGAACAGCACGAACACCGACCGCATCGAGTTCCGCTCGTCCGGTTTCGGCAGCGACGCGTTCGTGCGTGTGAAGGAACTGACCGGCAGCACCTCGAACCTGATCTTCACGGGTGCATCGGGAGGCTCGGGAACCGACGATGTGAACGACGAGGGTCGCGACGCGACACTCCTGATCAACGGTATCCAGGCCACTACGAACGGCCTGCAGGCGAGAGTGTCCAGCGACGGCTTTGACGTCTCGGTCACCATCGACGGCACCAGCGCCCTGAACATGACCAATGGAACGACTTCGTTCTACGTCACCGGCGGTGGCGCGACCTTCAGCCTCAACCCCGATGTCAACCTCGCCGGCAAGGTCAGCCTGGGCATCCAGTCCGTCTCCAGCGGTAACCTCGGCAACGCCATCACGGGTTACCTCTCCGACCTCAAGTCGGGCGGCACGGGCAACGTCCAGACGGGCGACATCGATAAGGCTCAGACCATCATCGACGCCGCCATCAAGCAGGTGTCGGGTCTTCGCGGCCGCCTGGGCGCCTTCCAGACGAACGTCGTCGGCGCGTCGGTCCGCTCGCTGGGCATCTCCTTCGAGAACACCGCAGCGGCCGAAAGCCAGATCCGCGACACCGACTTCGCCGCGGAAACCGCCGGCCTCACGCGGTCTCAGATCCTCGTGCAGGCGGCCACGACGGTGCTCTCACTGTCGAACCAGCAGCCACAGAGCGTTCTGGCGCTCCTTGGCTAAACAGGAATCCTGACAAGGACTCCTTCCTCCGTGACTTCAAGCGCGGCGGCCGAAAGGTCGCCGCGTTTGTTCTTTTGAATCACGCGGATGCGCCGCGCGCAGCGGCACCATAGAATCGAGCCGCCATGCCCGCCCGAACCGACCTCGCCGCACATTATCGAGACCTTCCCGTCCTCGTCACCGGCGGCGCCGGCTTCATCGGCTCACACCTCACCCGGGCGCTCGTGTCGCTTGGCGCCCGCGTCACCGTCATCGATGACCTTTCCGGCGGCAGCGAAGAGAACCTGAGCGACCTCCTCCCCGGCGCCGCTTCGCCCCTTGAGCCTTCGCATCCACTGCGCTTCGTGCAAGCCTCCATTCTGGACTGCGATGCACTCGAAGAGTGCTGCCGTGGCGTGGCGCTGGTCTTCCACGAGGCGGCGCTGGCGAGCGTGCCGGCCAGCATCGAGCAGCCGCGCCGATACCTGGATGTCAACATCACCGGCACGCAGCAACTGCTCGAGACTGCGGTCAGGTGCGGCGTACGGCGGGTCGTGTTCGCCTCGTCGAGCAGCGTGTACGGCGACCAGCCGGTGCTGCCCAAGGTGGAAAACCAGATGCCCGACCCACTCAGCCCCTACGCCCAGGAGAAGCTCACTGGCGAGCATCTCATGCGCGTCTGGGCGCTGTGCTACGGCCTGCGCACCGTGTGCCTGCGCTATTTCAACATCTTCGGCCCCGGGCAGCGGGCGGACTCGGCCTACGCCGCGGTCGTCGCCGCATTTGCCAATGCGCTGCTCAAGGGCCGCCGCCCGAGCATCTTCGGCGACGGCAGCGCCTCGCGCGACTTCACCTACGTTGACGACGTCGTGCAGGCCAACCTTCTCGCCGGATCTATCCACGGCCTCGACGCCCGGCCCGCTGACGAGCCGATGCTGGCCGGGGGCGTCATGAACATCGCGCGCGGCGATCGTGTGACCGTGCTCGAACTCGCCCGACTCATGGCTGAGATCGTCGGCATTGACGCTCCGCCCGAGTTCAAGCCGCCTCGGTTTGGCGATGTGCTCCATAGCCAGGCGGACATCTCGCGAGCCCGCAAGTGGCTGGGCTATGAGCCGCGAGTTTCCGTGCGCGATGGCCTCAGGGCCACACTCGACTGGTACCGTTCGATACTCGATTGAGCGCGACAGACCGTTCCGCGGATCGCCGCTGCTGGGCGTACAATCAGCCGTGATGCGACATTGGCTTTCGAATGCAAGCGATCGGCCGCGCCTCCGGCTTTGCCTGTCGGCAGCAATGGTGCTTCTCGGAGCAGCGGGGTTGTGCCCGGCGCGGCAGGACGCTCCGCCGCAGCCCGTCGGCGAGCCCGCGCCCCCCGCCGAGGCGACCCCGGCCGCCAAACCCGAGTTTGATCGGAGCCTCGAAGGCGTCAATCGCGCCCGGGCGCTCTTTGACAAAGTGGTCGAGACCTACCGGACCGCTCCGGCCATTCGCGATGACGTCACGGTCACCATGCGCTTCACGGGCGGCGGCCAGGAAGGCGAGCAGTCCAGCACCGTCCCCCTGATCATCAGCCGGCAGGGCGTGCGCATCACGCTCAACGAAGTGACCTTCACGGCCCTCGACGGCACGATCTACGGCGAGTACGGCCCCAAGCCGCAGCGTCTGTTCGTTGAAGATTTCGAGGGCCCGCTGAGCGTCGATCTCTTCACGATCCAGAACTCGATCTTTCCGTTTCCGCAGATCGGCTTGTGCCTCTCCGAAAATCCCATCGACGAACTCTTCTATTTCACGTTCGACGCCCGACTTGTGGGCCATCGCGCCATCGAAGATCCGAAGCTGGGGGCCGTCGAGGAGGTTCGCATTGAATCCAGCACCGAAGGCGCGCCATGCGTGCTGACGATTGACCCGGCCACGAATCTGGTTCTTCGCTTCGAATCCGAACTCAGCGATATGGCGAATCCGGACACGAAGTGGCTCATCACCTCGGAGATGAAGCCGCAACGGCTGGATGACTTCCCTATCGAAGAAATGGTCGTCGATATGGATAACCGCAAGATGGTGCAGTCGGTCGGCCTGCTGATCGCTGAGCACACTACGGCGGATCTCATCGATACGCCGTCGCCGGACTTCACCTTTACTGACCCGGCCGGCAATACCCTCAGCCTCGAGGACTGTGCCGGCAAGGCGACGGTGCTCGTGTTCTGGTGGATCGCCTCCGAGGCCGAGTCGCCCGTGCTCGACTCGGTCATCGAACTGCGGAAGTGGATCGATGAAGAGCAACTCGCGGCCCAGATCGTGCCGGTGAACTGCGGCGATCCCGTTGAAGATCTGGCGCTTTATCTCGAGGGACGCAAGATCGAAATCGACCGCTGGCAGGACGAGAGAGGCGCCACCTCGATCACCGCGTTCTACGCGCCCAAGTGGCCGACGACCGTCGTTATCTCGCCCGCCGGCAAGGTGGTTGCGGCGTTTGTGGGCACCGATCCCGGCGACACTTTTCCAGAGCGGGTGCGCCATGCGGTGCGCAAATCGCTCGATGAAGATCTGTGATCCGCGCCCGATCCGGACGCGCGGCCACGCTTTAATGAGCCTCGATGGGCTCCACCTCACTTCCCGTCATTTCGAACGAACCCTCGGCGATGATGCGCCACGCCGCAGCTCTGCGCGATCTCATTCGCGGGCAGGTGCGCTTCGACCGGCACGATCGCATGCTCTACTCCACCGACGCGAGCATCTACCAGGTCGAGCCGCTGGGCGTCGTTGTGCCGGCAGATGACGAAGATGTCGAGACGGTCGTCCGCTACGCGCGTGAGCACGACCTTCCGGTGCTGCCGCGCGGCGGGGGGACGAGCCTGGCGGGTCAGTGCGTCAATAGCGCGATCGTCATCGACACATCCGTCAATCTCCGCAGCCTCGGCTGGGTGTGCCACTCCACGAAGTGCTGCATGGTCGGCGCCGGAATGACCATCGACGATCTCAACGATGAGTTGCGACCGGAGGGCTTGTTCTTCGCACCTGACCCCGCCACGGCCCGGCAGGCCAACATCGGCGGATGCATCGGCAACAACGCCGCCGGCACGCGCTCGATCAAGTACGGCCGCACGGTCGAGAACGTCGAAGCCGTGCACGTGGTGCTCTCGACGGGCGAGCGCATCACCCTGGCCCGGGGCGCGGCGGGCTGCGGCAACCTGCGGGGCATCGAGATTCCTCCGCCTGTGCAGGAGCGGATGGATCGCGATCGCGCCATCGCGCGCCGCCTGACCGATGGGGTCATCGACGTCGTCCGCCGGCACGAGCGGCTCATCCGCGAGCGCTATCCAAAGACGCGCCGCCGCAACGCCGGCTATGCGCTGGACATGATTCTCGCCGATCTTGATGAAGCGCAGTGCAGCGGGAGCGACCCGCTTGATGAAGTCGATCTCGCCAAACTCATCTGCGGCTCCGAGGGCACGCTCGCCTTTGTGACCGCCGCCAACCTCTGGCTGCATCCGGTTCCCAGATCGACCGGCCTGGCGGTGATCGGCTTTGCCTCGCTCGAACAGGCCATCGACGCGGTGGTGCCGCTGCTCACTCTCAACCCATCCGCAGTCGAACTGCTCGATGATCTCATTCTCAACCTTGCGAATGAGAATGCGGAGTACCGCCAGTACGTCCAACTCATGCCTCAGCCCCTCGCAAGCGATGCAACTCACGCGCCCGCTCTAAGAGCGGTGCTCTACGTTGAGTTTCAGTCCGAGCAGGGGACTGGTGAGATCGAAGATCGGTTTGCCGAATTGCATGTGATGATCCCCAGGCAGTTCCCGGGCGCATCCGTCGCCTGCTACAGCGATCGAGCCGCGATCATGCAGGCGCTCAAACTACGCAAGGCGGGCGAGCCGCTGCTGCACGGCATTCCCGGCCGGCGCAAGCCCGTCGGCTTCGTCGAAGACAATTCCGTGCCAGTCGAACGTCTCAGTGAGTTCGTGCGCGAGTTCCGGCGCATTGTCGAGTCGCGCGGCACGATCGCCTCGTTCTACGCGCACGCCTCGGTCGGCGTGCTGCACGTGCGCCCGCTGCTTGACCTGCGCGATGCGGCTGACCGGAAGCGCATGGAAGAGATCGCGATCGAGACGGCCGACTTGGCGCAGTCGCTCGGCGGCGTCATGTCGGGCGAGCACGGCGACGGCCGGGCTCGCGGCCCGCTGCTCGAGCGCTTCTACGGCCGTGAACTCATGAATGCCTTTCGCGAGATCAAGCAGGTTTTTGATCCGCACAACCTGTTCAACCCCGGCAACATCGTGGCGCCCGGCCCCATCGCTTCGATTCACGAATCCACGCGCGTGCAGCACGAGGAGCAGTCCGGCGGCGCCGCGCATCTGCCTGAGATGTTTTTCGATTACAGCCGCGAAGGAGGATTCGACCACGCCGTCGAACTGTGCAACGGCGCCGGCGTCTGCCGCAAGAAGACCGGCGGCACGATGTGCCCCTCCTACATGGCCAGCCTCGACGAGCGCCACTGCACGCGCGGCCGGGGCAACGCGCTGCGCCTGGCCATCTCCGGACAGTTCGGGCAGCGCGGCAAGGCCGACTGGAATGATGCGAGCACGCTCGAAACGCTTGATCTGTGCCTGAGCTGCAAGGCCTGCAAGACCGAGTGCCCGAGCAACGTCGATGTCGCGAAGTACAAGGCGGAATACCTCGCGCAGTCGTATCGCGACGCAGGGCGTATTCCACTGGCGGCGCGCCTGCTCGGTCGCGTGGACCGGCTGAACCGGCTTGGCTCGTGGATGCCGGCCTTCGCCAACACGCTTGCCGATTCGCCGCCGATTCGCGCCATCGTCAATCGATTGCTGGGCCTGGCGCCGCAGCGCTCGCTGCCGCACTTCGCCCATTCGCTCTTCCGCCAGGCTCTGGACTTCCGCGCCACGGCCGACGGCAGCGCACCGGCCGTCATTCTCTACGGCGACTGCTTCACCGCGTTCAATGAGCCGCACATCGGACTCGCGGCCATGCGCCTGCTCGACGCCTTTGGCTATCGCGTGATCGTGGCCGATGCCGGCTGCTGCGGCCGGGCGATGATTTCAACGGGCCTGCTCGATCAGGCGCACCGGACCATCGCCGCCACGGCCGGGCGCCTGTCATCACTCGTCAGCGCGCACCAGGCCCGGGCCGTGCTGGTCTGCGAGCCGAGTTGCCTCGCCAGCATTCATGATGAATGGCAGACGCTGCGCCTGGCCCCGTCAGCGCGCGTGCACGCGCAGTCCATCGCCCCGCGGGCCTGGCTCGTGGAGGACTTTCTCGAGCGGTTCCACGATGCGCACCCGCGCCGGCCGCAGTGGGCGCCGCGAGCGAGTGGCCACGACGATGGCCGAATACTCCTGCACGGGCACTGCCACCAGAAGGCACTCTGGGGGGTGGACACTTCGGCTGCGATTCTCCGCCGGCTGTTCGGGCCGCGCCTGCATGTGCTCGACACGGGCTGCTGCGGCATGGCCGGCTCATTCGGCTACGCCGCCCACCGCTATGACCTCTCCATGAAAATCGGCGAGTTGGCGCTCTTTCCCGCGGTCCGGCAGCTCAGCGCGGGCGACGTGGTCCTGGCGCCCGGCACGAGTTGCCGGCACCAGGTGCACGACGGCGCCGGCGCGGCGGCGCTGCATCCCCTCGAATTCCTTGCCCGTTCGCTGCGCCAATAATCACCGCCAAGCGCGGCGCGCCGGCCGCTCAACCGAAGGATTCGCATGGATCAGTTCAACTATCGTGACGGGCGCCTCTTCTGCGAGGATGTCGCCGTCGAAGACATTGCTGCAGCCGCGGGCACGCCCGTCTACATCTACAGCGCTGCCACGATCACCGACCATTACCGCAAGCTCGTCGCCGCGTTCAAAGAAGTCTCGCCGCTCATCTGCTACTCGATCAAGAGTTGCTCAAACCTTTCGATTCTCAAACTCCTGGCCGATCTCGGCGCGGGTATGGATGTCGTCAGCGGGGGTGAACTCTTCCGCGCAGGCCTGGCGAAAGTTCCCGGCAGCCGCATCGTATACGCGGGCGTGGGCAAGACGGATGATGAAATCGTCGAAGCGCTCGACTACAACCCTGAAGGTTCAACGCGGCACGGCATCCGGCTGTTCAACATCGAATCCGAGGCGGAGTTTGAGAACATCGCATCCATCGCGCGCAGCCGCGGCGTCAGTTGCGAAGCGACGCTGCGCGTCAACCCTGACGTCGATCCCAAGACCCACGTCTACACGACGACGGGCAAGAAGGAAACGAAGTTTGGCGTCGATCTCGAACGGGCCCGGGCGTTCTTCCGCAAGTATGGCCGCAACGAGCACTGCCGCCTGACGGCGATCCACCTGCACATCGGCTCGCCGGTCTACACCGTCGAGCCCTACATCGAAGCCGTGAAGCGCGCTCTGGCGCTCATCGACGAACTCGTTGCGGCGGGGCACAGGATTACCGCGCTCAATCTCGGCGGCGGATTCGGCGCTGACTACACCAGCGCGCAGTCGCCCCTCGCCGCCGACTACGCCTCGGCGATCGTGCCGCTGGTCAGGGAACACGTGCAGCGCGGCCTGAAGATCATCCTCGAACCGGGCCGGTCGATCATCGCCAACGCCGGCATCCTGCTCAGCCGCGTGCAATACCTCAAGAAGTCGGGTCAGCGGCACTTTGTGATCATCGACGGCGGAATGCACACGCTGATCCGTCCCGCGCTGTACGGCTCGTTTCACTTCATCTGGCCAGCCCGCGTCTCGCGCCTGCATGTGCCACAGAAGCGCGAACAGGAAATGGATCTGCCGGGCCTGGAACTGTGCGACGTGGTCGGCCCGATCTGCGAAAGCAGCGACTTTCTGGCCAAGGACCGCGGCCTGCCTCCCATGGTGCGGGGTGATCTGCTGGCGGTGTTCTCCGCGGGAGCCTACGGCATGGTGATGGCCAGCCACTACAATTCTCACCCGCTGCCGGCCGAAGTGCTCGTCGTCGGCGAGCGGGCCTCGGTGATCCGCACGCGCGAGACGTATGATGATCTCGTCGCGCGGGAGCGCCAGGCCGAGCCGCTGCTCGGACCGCCCCTTGAGGATTGAACGTCGTGACGGAGCAGTCGTCGGAAGTTCGACAATCGGCCGTGCAGGTGCTGCACACGCTGCCCGAGTCGCCGCCGCACGCTTGCGCCTACCTGCCCGGCCAGGTTGCACGCGATCGCGGCTTTGGCGTGCATCGCATGCAGTCGGGCACGTGGCAGACGATGCTCGAATCAGGCTGGCGCCGCTCGGGCATGACGATCTACGAGCCGGCCTGCCCTTTCTGCAGCCAGTGCAAGTCGCTGCGCATCCCCGTCGGCGCCTTCGCGCCCGATCGCACCATGCGCCGGCTGGCACGGCTCAACTGCGATCTCTCCGCGCGCCTCGTGCCCGTCACGATCGACGACGAGCGCTACGACCTCTATCGCCGCTACATCAGGCAGCGGCACGACGGGATGATGACCGGCTCTCGCCGCGAATTCGAACTCTTCCTCGGCCAGTCGCCTGTGGATACATGCGAACTCGAATTGCGACTTGAGGGGCGCCTCATCTGCGTGGGCACCATCGACCGCACGCCTGCCGCGTGGAGCTGCGTCTACTGCTATTTCGACCCCGAGCTGCCTCGACGTTCGCTCGGCACGTATAACATCTTCAAGTCGATCGAGTTCTGCGCGCGACACTGCCCGGCCGGGTCGGAGTCGCGCCTGTACCTGGGATACTGGGTGGACGGTTCCAAGACGATGGCGTACAAAGCGCGCTTCCGGCCCCACGAAGTGCTCGAAGCCGGGCGCTGGAGGCGCGTCGATCAGCATGTGCCGTGGGACCGCCGGCCGACGGTCGAACTCGGCCCCGCGCTTCGCATTCATGAAGGCTCGGTTTCGAGCGGCGCTTCATCGTCCTGGTAGTCGTCAGGCGCATCGGCCCCCAGCTGCGCCTCCAGTTCATCCATCTCCGGCGGCGCCTCTCGTGAACCATGCTTGAGGTCGTGCAGCGACTTGCGCTTGCGGTCGCGGAACAGCAGTCGGATGGGCACCTCGCTGAAGGGCAGTTCCTCGCGCAGGCGATTGAGCAGGTAGCGCTCGTAGTTGCCGTCGAACAGTTCGCTGCGATTGACCATCAGCGCGATGGTGGGGGGGTGCACGGCGACCTGGCTGACGTAGTAGATCTTCGCCTGCCGGCCGAGTTGCGAACTGGGGCCGCGCTGCTCGAGAATCCGCTGGAACACCGCGTTGAGCGCCCCCGTCGATTCGCGGTGACCGGCCTGCTGGTAGAGGTTGAACGCCATGGCCACGACGTCGCGGACGCCTTCGCCCTTGCTCGCCGAGATGAACACGCACGGCGCGTAATCGAGCCCGCCGAGTTCCTTCGTCAGGTAGTCGAGAAAGTCGTCCGGCGTGATCGCCTCGCCCTTGCGGTTCGTGCGGCCGGTCGTCAAATCCCACTTGTTGACGACGATGACGCAGGGTTTGTAGTGGTTCTGGATTTCCTGCGACAGGTGCTTGTCCACCTGGCTCACCGGCACCGTCGCATCGATGAGCAGCGCGACCACGTCGGCCCTGCGGATCGACCGCAGCGCGCGATGCTGCGAATAAAACTCGACGTCGTTCTGCAGGCTTTTGCTCTTGCGCACGCCGGCGGTGTCGATGGCGATCATCGCCTGCCCGTCGATTTCGAAGCGCACATCCACCGAGTCGCGCGTCGTCCCGGCGATCTCGGAGACGATGACGCGCTCTTCACCGGCCAGGGCGTTGATGAGCGTGCTCTTGCCCGCGTTGCGCTTGCCGACGATGGCGAGTTTCATGACCGGCTCGGCCTCGATGGGCGCGCTGGGCAGCAGGTCGTAGAGCATCTCGAAAAACCGCCTGCGGTTGTAGCCGTTCAGAGCCGAGATCGGCATGGCCGCGCCGAAACCCAGTTCCGCCGCCTCGGCTGCGTGCGTCTCCCACGATTCGGCATCGACCTTGTTGGCGATGAGTCGCACGCGCTGCGTTCCGCCCTGCCGGCGCAGCAGTTCCGCCACGGTGCGATCGAGCGGGGTCAGTCCGGTCTGGGCGTCGATCAGAAAGAAAATGTAATCCGCCTTCTGGATCGCCTGGCCGATCTGAAATTCGACGTCCTTGATCAGCGCCTTGGAGTCCGCGTCGTCCTCCTCACCCGAGTAGATGCCGTAGCCGCCGGTGTCGATGACTTCGACCTGCCTCGGCGGCAAATCGGCCTCACGATCGGTGGGCGGCGGCACCTCCACCACCACCGAAATGCGGTCGCGCGTCACGCCGGGCGTCGGCGCGACGATCGACACCCGGTGGCGGGCGATCATGTTGAGCAGGCTGCTCTTGCCGACGTTGGGCCGGCCGACAATGGCGATACGGGTGATGGACATTCTGGTGATGGTACGCGGAGCGTGTTCGATGCGGCCCGGCGCCGCGATTCATGGATTACCGGCTGGGAGACGTCGCCGCATACTCCTGGCAGATTTCCTGCAGCGCATCGCACAGAGCATCCACGTCGGTTTCGGTGTTGAACGCCCCAAAACTGATGCGCGTCGTTCCCCCGAGGCGATCCGTGCCCAGCGTGCGGTGGGCCAGGGGCGCGCAGTGGAAGCCGGCCCGCGTGAGCAGTCTGTATTCGTCTTCGAGGATCGCCGCGAGTTCGTTGGGCTCGATGCCATCGATCACGATCGAGAACACCCCACAACGGTTCTGAAAGTCCGGCGGGCCGATGAGCCGCAGGCCCGGCATGTCGTCCTCGTCGAGGCGCTGGAGCATGTGGTTCATGATCTCTTCTTCGTGCTCCCAGAGATGCTCGACGCCGCGCTCGAGAATCCAGCCCACCGCCGCGTGCAGCCCAGCGATGCCGATGGCGTTGTGGCTGCCCGCCTCGTATTTGTCAGGCATGTTGGACGGGTGAATGTCGCTCTCAGACAGACTTCCGGTCCCGCCTTCGCGCGTGGTGTGGATGCGGTCTTCGATCCCGGGCCTGATGTAGAGACATCCCGTGCCCAGCGGCCCCATGAGCCCCTTGTGGCCGGGGCAGGCCAGCACGTCGATGTTCATGGCCCGCACGTCGATGGGCACGTGCCCGGCCGTCTGCGCCGCGTCAACGAGGAACACCACGTCGCGCTCGCGGCAGATGGCGCCGATCTCGGCAATGGGCAGGAGCGTACCCGTCACGTTCGAGCCGTGCACGATCGCCACCAGCCGCGTGTGCGGCGTGATGGCCCGGGCGATCTCCTGCGGATCGACCATGCCCGTTCTCGGATCGCAGGGAATGCGCGTCTGCTCGGTGTCGCCGCGCTCCGCAAGGGCATTGAGCGGGCGGAGCACCGAATTGTGCGCCATCCACGTGGTCACGGCGTGGTCGCGCGTGCCGGGATTGATCAGCCCCTTGATGGCGAGGTTGAGCGAATCCGAGCCGTTGAGCGTGAATATGACGTGTTCGGGCGATTCGCCGTTGATGAGTCGGTTGATGCGCTCGCGGCACTCGTGCTGGATGCGACCCGCTTCGCGAGCCTCGGCATACCCGCCGCGCCCGGGCGAAGCATCGATTTCCGTGGCGAAGCGCATCATCGCCTGGTAAACCTCAGGCGGCTTGGGATGGCTCGTCGCCGAGTTGTCAAGATAGATGCGCGCGCTGGATGGCTCGACCGGGTTCACGGGGAATTGTATCACCCCTTGGGTCGCTTCTGAATGAGGGGGACACCCGAACAGCAGGACTCAGTTCGCGCCCCAGCGCCTGGGCCGCTCTGCCGGTTCGGGGATCGCCCCCGCCGTGACGCTGCACGAATCGGCCCCCACGGTCTCGCGAATGAACGCCAGCAGGGATTCGCTGGCCGCGACCTTGATCCGCGTCGGCTCGAGCACCACATGGTGGCTGTCGGCGTAGAGATGCAGCCGGACCGGCACCGGGCGGCCGGCGCTTCCATTGAGTCGGGCCTGCCGCTGCAACTCGCCGTTGAGCATGGCCAGCGTCGCCTCGGCCTGCTCGCCGTCTTCGAGGCTGATCTCGATCGAACCGGCCAGTTCCGATGCGGCCCGCGCCATGGGGATGACCCGATCGACCTTGATGCTCGGCGTGCCGCGCGACTTGTCGACCTGTCCGACCAGGAACAGCATGGCGTGATCCGCGAGCGCATCGCCGCACTTGGCGAAGGTGTCGGAGAAGAGCACGCCGTCGATCTGGCCGTGCAGGTCTTCGATGGTGATCATCGCCATCTTCTGCCCGGCGCTGCGTCCGTTGCGCACGAGCACCGGCCGAACGCGCGTGAGCATCCCGCCGAGCACCACGGATGCGCCGTCGTGCAGTTCCGCGGCGGTCACGGACGTGACGGTGCCGAACGTCTCCAACTGCTGCTTGTAGCGCTCGAGCGGATGGCTGGAGACGAAGAAGCCCAGCACCTCTTTCTCGTTCATCAGCGCCTGCTGCAGATCCCACGCTTGCGTTCGCGGCAGCGGGGTTTCGGTCTTCACTTCGATCGTGGCGCTCGCCGCCGGTGCATCGCCGAAGCCGAAGAGCGAGCCCTGGCCCGAAGCCCGGTCACTCGCGAGCGCCTGCCCGGCCTTTACTGCCGCCTCGATCGCTTCGACCATCGCCGCCCGCTGCTCCATGCCGTGCACAGAGTCAAACGCCCCGGCCTTGATGAGCGCCTCGATCGTCGCCTTGTTTACGATCGTGAGCGGTACGCGCTCGCAGAAGTGGTAGAGAGACCGGTACGGACCCTGCCTGACGCGCTCCTCGACGACCGCGGCGATGGCCTTCTCACCGGCCCCCTTGAGCGCTCGCAATCCGAAACGAACGTGCCCGTGGTTGTGGTCGCGCGGCTCATCCGCATCGAACACCACCGAGAAGTCCGAAGCCGAAAGGTTGATGTCCGGCGGCTGCACGTCGATGCCCACGTGGCCGTCGGGGAACACAGCCCGCCGGCAATCTTCGAGGTACGCAATCCAGTCCGCGACCTTCTGCGCCTGCGACTCGTACGTGAGCGTGGCGGCCATGTATTGGTTCGGGAAGTAGGTCTTCAGGTAGGCCGTCTGGTAGGCCACGATCGCATAGCCGGTCGAATGGCTCTTGTTGAAGCCGTAGCCGGCAAACTTGAGGATGAGATCGAAGAGTTCCTCGGCCTTGCGCGCTTCGAGCCCCTGCTTCACGGCTCCCGCGATGAAGACCGGTCGCTCGGCGTTGATGACCTTCTCTTTCTTCTTCGAGATGGCTTTGATGAGCGTATACGCGGCGCGCAGCGGAATGCCGCCCAGTTCGTGGCAGATCTGCATGACCTGCTCCTGGTACACCATCACGCCATACGTTTCCGCGGTGAAGCGATCGACGATCGGGTGCACCTGCGGCACGGGCTGCTCGCCGTGCTTGCGGCGGTTGTAGTCTGGAATGAGATCCATCGGACCGGGTCGATAGAGCGCGTTGGCGGCGATGAGGTCTTCGAGCCGGTCCGGGCGCATCTCCATGAGCAGTTTGCGCATGCCGCCGGACTCGAACTGGAACACGCCCGCGGTGTCGCCGCGCTGGAAGAGTTCGAATACGCGCGGGTCGTCGTACGTCAGGCGATCGAGATCGAGCGGATCGCGATTCGGATCGTCGATGTCCAGCGCCTGGCGAATCGCCTGTTCGCTGAGCGACTCGCGGATGAGTTGCTTGGCGCGCTCGATGATTGAAAGCGTGCGCAGACCGAGGAAGTCCATCTTCAGGAGGCCGAACTTCTCGACCGTCGGTCCGTCCCACTGCGTGATCGCTTCGCCTTCGCCCGCCTTGGCGCCTGTCGGGCGGGCCAGCGGGATGATGTTGTCCAGCGGCTGGGTGGCGATGACCACGCCCGCGGCGTGCACGCCGGTGTGCCGCACCTGCCCCTCGAGCGCCTTGGCCGTGTCGATGAGCGTCCGGATCTCCGGCCGCGAGTCGTACTCCTTGCGGAGGTCGGGCTCTTTCTCGAGCGCATCATCGATCGAGACGTTGAGCCCGTCGGGGACCATGTTGGCGAGCCGCTGCGTTTCGCCCGGCAGCAGGCCGAGCACGCGTCCGACGTCTTTGATGGCCGCCCGCGCCTTGAGCGTGCCGAAGGTGATGATCTGCGCCACGTGGCCGTACTTCTGGCGCACGTACTCGATGACCGCGCCGCGGCCATCCTGGCAGATGTCGATGTCGATATCGGGATACTCGCTGCGATCGGGGTCGGTGAAGCGCTCAAAGAGCAGGCCGTATCGCACGGGGCAGGCGTTGGAGAGGCCCAGCACGTAGCCGACCATGGTGCCCACGCCCGAGCCGCGCGCGTTGGCGGGGATGCCGCGCTGCCGCGCCCAGTTGACGAAATCCCACACGATGAGGAAGTACGCCGAGATCGACTTGTCGGCGAGGATGCGCAGTTCGCGATCGAGTCGCGCACGGATCTCCTCCGTTACTCCGTCGGGCCCGTAGCGCCAGATCAGGCCCGCGTCGCAAAGTTCGCGCAGCGCCCGGTCGCAGCGCTGCTTCAACTCGTCGGGCGTTTCCTTGTCGCGCATCGCATCGAATGGTTCGAGGTCGTAGCGGGCGCAGAACTCGGTGTACCACTTCGTCCGGTCGCCGGTCGTGTATTTGAACTTGTCCTTCGGAATGACCGGCTTGACCACCGGAGCATGATTCTGCCCGGCAGGCAGGTCCACGTTGCAGCGCTCGGCGATGCGCAGCGTGTTCTCCATCGCCTCGGGCACGTCGGGGAAGAGTTCGGCCATTTGCTCCGGGCTCTTGACGTAGAGGTCGCGCGGGTAGCGCAGACGGTTCTCTTCCGTCTTCACCTTCGCCATCGAGATGCAGCAGAGCGTGTCGTGGGCGTCGTAGTCTTCGGCGCGCATGAAGTGCGCGTCGTTGTCGCATACGAGAGGCAGTTCGAGTTCCCGTGCAAGGCGAATCAGGTGCGGGTTGATCGCATCCTGCTCGGGCACGCCGTGGCGCTGGAGTTCGATGTAGAAGCGCGGCTCGCCACTCTCGCCGGGCTTGAAGATGCGGGCGTGCCACTTCGCCTCTTCCACCGCCGCATTCCAGTGCGACTCCGTTTCGGGGTTCTGGGCGAAGCGCAGCAGGTGATGCGCGATGCTGCTGCCCAGGTGGCCGTTGATGGCGATGAGCCCATCGGCCCACTGCTCGAGCGTGGTCTTGTCCATGCGCGGCTTGAAGTAGAAGCCGTTGAGGAACGAATCGCTCGTCAGTTTGAGAATGTTCCGCCAGCCCTGCTCGTTCTCGGCGAGCAGCACGAGGTGAAACCCGCCGTCGGCCACGCCCGTAAACTGCCGGTCGCGCCGATCGCCCGGCGCGACGTAGGCTTCAATGCCGAGAATGGGCTTGATGCCCGCTTCCTTCGCCTGGGTGTAGAACTCGACCGCGCCGAACACGTTGCCGTGGTCGGTCATGGCGACGGTGTCCATGCCCAGCTCGCGGACGCGCTGGACCAGTTTGTCGATGCGATTGCCGCCATCGAGCAGGCTGTACTCGGTGTGCAGGTGGAGGTGAGCGAAGCGGGGGGGATTCTGTTTGGTCATTGTCAGGATCGTAGCGGGTTCGGGGCCGGGGGAAGAGCGAGGGCAGCCAAGGACACAAGATGTCGCTGCACCGATGTCGGCGCACCACTATGGCAGGTGCAGCGGCCGCAGGCAAGCAACTGACAGGTTATCCAGAGTGAACGCCCGGCCTCACGCGGGAGCCGTGGAGTGCGCAGAGTCGAGTCATTGACTCGAATACCTCTGCGATCTCTGCGACTCTGCGTGAGGTTGCCTTCCGTTACGGGAACCGGTAGCCGATGGCGTTGCTCACAGCGCACGCATCGCGATCGACCGCCTGGAGGATGATCGCGCGGCCGCTGGCGGCGCTTGGGATGTTGATGATCTTCGACGCGTAGCCGTTGGCGTCGGCGGTGCTTTGCGCGGCGATGCGCGGGTTGGCGATGTCGATGGTCAAGCCGGGACAGCCGGGCACGCCCGTCGAGCCGGTTGCAAAGCCATACACGAAGTACACGACATTCCCCGGCGTTGCTCCGGCGGCCTGCAACTGGTTGTCGCGCCCCGCCACCCCCGGCCTCGGATGCACGGCGATGAAGCCGGTGCTTGTTCCCTGGAACTCGTAGCAGCCCATGTCAACGATGGCATTCAAGCCGATGCCGGCGTCGGGCATGCCTCGATCATCCATCCGCCGCGGCAATCCTGCGAGGTCTTTGCCCTCGTCGACCTGACGATTGTCGCCAGAGTCGATGCAGGGCGAGGCTGGACCGAGGCGGTAATCGTCATTGGCGGGATCGATGAATCTTGGATCAACATCGAGATTGCCAACGCCCGGCCAGCCGCCCTCGACGTTGCAATGCTCGACGATGAGCATACCTGACGCGTCGGCGATCGAGGTCGGCGAATTGCCGAAAACTATGCTGCCGAACATCGCAGGGTCGCTATGGCCGGCGCCCTCAATGTGCACTCCGCCGCCCCCTGTACGGCTTGAATTCGCCACGACGGTCACATTGCGGCTGTAACCATCGGAGTCTCTCTCGAAAACTCCGCCGCCGGATCCTTCAGCGCGATTGCCGGCGATGAGCGTACTGCTCACGACGGCACCGAACTCTGTGTAGATGCCTGCCCCGTCTTGACCCGATCGATTATCAAGAATGCGGCACTGCCTAACTCCGACGGCCAAGCCGTACAGTCCACCGCCATTTCGCTCCGCCGTGTTTCCTGCGATTTCGCCGTGGGACCACTGTTGCGTTTGATACGAGAATGCGCCTCCACCATCGCGGCCGGCCGAATTCCGCAGCAACCGGACTCGTTCGATAGTCTCGTATCCATTACCTTCCGAGTAGCATCCGCCGCCGTCCAACGAGGCGTAGTTGTCGGCAATCAGGATGTCGCGCAATTTGACCCTGTCGCTGTCGAAGAAGATCCCACCACCATTATTTGCGCGATTCCCCGTTACGGAACAATTGCTGATGTCGCAGTAGTAGGTGAGATAGGCGCCACCTCCGAACGATGTGTCCTCTGGATCGTCCGTTGAAATCCAGTTTGCTGAAATGTCTGTTTCAGTAATAGAAGAGCCTTTGACGTACGCGCCTGCGTAAATGCCGCCGCCGACGCCGCGGTAATCCGGTGAGGCCAGATGGTTTCCGCTGACAGAGCAACGTCGCATGACCAGACGGCTATTCCGGTCGATATACGCACCACCCCCGGCAGGACCAGCTGCTTCATTGTCTTCAATTCTGGTGTCCTCAATCGTCAGGTCAGAGTATCCATAGGCATGGATTCCCGCGCCCGTCGCGCCGCGGTACGATCCTGCGAAGTTTCCTCGGATGATGGTGTTTGTGATCAGCACGGGCGATTGGAAGATCATCAGACCTCCGCTGAAGTGGGTAATACCGTCGCCGGTGCCTACACACTGCTCAATGACGCAGTTGTCGATGGTGACCTCCGCCGCCGCGATGCAGATGCCGCCGGCAAAGACGCCGCGCCCATCGCGGATCGTGAAGCCTTCGATGGTGACCGGCCGATCGTCGGGGAGCGTGCAGAACGTGAAGCCGAGGCCATCGTTTTCGCAGTCGATGATGCAATTGGCCGGGCCGCCGGCGGAGCGAATGCTCATCTACTTCTCGAAGAACTCGAGGTTCTTGTTGCCGGGGCCGGTGTAAATGCCATCCGCGACTTCGACGCTGTCGAAGTGGTCCGCGGCGTTGATGCCCGCCTGGATGGTGGCTTTGGGTCCGTTTGGCGCTTCGCAGACCGGGCTGAGTCCCGTCCACGAGTCGTCCCCGCACGAGCCGTTGACGTAGTACGTCGTCTGCGCGATGGCGATGGAGGTGAATGGAAGAACCGCGCCCAATGCGAGCGCACCGACTGCGAATCGACTGATGAACAACATGATGCGTACTCCCATTCTGGCCGCTGTGCCTGGCCGCCCTCAGACCACTCTTGAGCTGTTGACGATCCACGTCATGGGAACCGATACCCCACCACGTTGCTCACGCCACACGCGTCCTGATCGACCGCCTGGAGCACGATCCCGCGCCCCGCAGCCGCGCTCGAAATACTGATGATCGCGGACGCGTAACCGCTGCCATCGGCCGCGGCCTGCGCCGCGATGCGCGGATTGGCGATCTCGACGTTCACGCCCGGACACCCCGGCACGCCCGTCGAGCCGGCTGCAAACCCATACACGAAGTACACGACATTGCCCGGCGTTGCTCCGGCGGCCTGCAACTGGTTCTCGCGCCCAGCGACTCCAGGCCGCGGATGCACGGCGATGAATCCGCTGCTCGTCCCCTGGAACTCGTAGCAGCCCATGTCCGCGAGGGCGCCAAGTCCGTAACCGGCGTCCGGCATGCCGGCATCGTTCACCCGCCGCGGTTGGCCGGAGAGATCGACTTCCGTGTAGATTGAGCGATTGTCGCCTGCATCAATGCAGGGCGAACCCCCTGAAAGGCGATAGTCACCGGCGCCCGGGTCCACAAAACGAGGATCGGCATCGATGTTCCCAACCCCGAACCAGCCACCTTCGATATTGCTTCGCGCGAATTGCAGCAAGCCCGACTGATCAACGACGGACGTCGGTGAATTGCGCCAGATCACCATGCTGAACGGATTCTCCCTGATTTCGTCCGCGGACTCGATGTGGATACCGCCTGCTCCGCTTCCAGCAGCATTGTCCACGATCGTCGATCGCTTCGTGTGGTAGAGACCGTCAAGCTCTTTGACGAATGCTCCTCCCCCGCGTCCAATCGACGAATTGCCGAATATCAGGCATTCACTCAAGCTGAGATCGGAGTTGGAGTAGAGAGCCCCGCCGTCCGCGCCAGCCCGGTTTCCGCTCATCGTGGACTGCGCGAAGTGCCACGGATAGGTGAGAAACGCCTCCGGGGCCACGTAGGCGCCGCCGCCGTGGCGCGCGGCAGTATTGCCTTGAATCGTGCACCAATCCCATTGGCCCGCGGTTGCATAAGCCCCGCCGCCATCGCGTTCCGCGTGGTTGTTCACGAGGCGAACGCGCTGCAGAGTGGCATTGCTGCTGTTGGACGATGAGTAGTAGATTCCGCCGCCGTCGGCGCGCGCGTTGTTCCTGGCGACCTCCACGTCGTCCAGCGACAGAGTGCGTGAGTAGTCCGATCCCAGATACAGGCCGCCTCCGAGAGACGCCTCGTTCTCGATGATGGTGCAGCCTTGCACCGACACGTCGCCGAAGAGCCAGGCGCCGCCGCCCCGTGAAAGGACTTCGCCTTCCAGTGCGACGACCACGTTGTCTCGAATGGTTGAGTCTTCGATCAGCGTGGCTCCAAACCGACCATCGATGTAAATCCCGCCTCCGCCAGATGGGCGATACAGCTCGGAATAGCCCACGACGCGATTGCCGGCCACAGTGCACCGGCGCATGTGAAGGCTGCCGGCCTCTCGAACTGCAATTCCTCCGCCCCGGGCGCTGAGGAAACGGTTTGTGGACTCCACTTCGTTACCTTCGATGACCGAGTCTTCGATCAGCACTTCTTCCCATGGTGAACCTGCAATGCTGATACCGCCTCCGTTGAATCCGTCGCTGTATCCCGGATTCCCGCTGACTCGATTTGAGCGGATGATCGTCCGAAGGATGCGAACAGGAGAATCGGCAATGAGAATCCCGCCGGTGCTGTTCCCGTTCCGGCCGTCCGAGACGCATTGCTCGACGATGCAGTTGTCGATCGTTACCTCGGCTGAGGAGATGCAGATTCCTCCCGCCCATTCGTGCCGCCCGTTGCGGATCGTGAACCCCTCGATCGTCACCGGCCGATCATCGGGCAGCGTGCAGAAGGTGAAGCCAAGGCCGTCGTTCTCACAGTCGATGATGCACTGCTCCGGCCCGCCGGAAGATCGGATGCTCATCTCCTTCTGGAAGAACTCGATGTTCTTGTTGCCGGGTCCGGTGTAGATGCCGTCGGCGACTTCGACCGAGTCGAAATGATCCGCCGCGTTGATCCCCGCCTGGATCGTGGCCTTTGGTCCGTTCGGCGCTTCGCAGACTGGGGAAAGTCCAGTCCACGAGTCATCGCCGCACGAGCCGTTGACGTAGTACGTGGTCTGCGCGATGGCGATGGAGGTGAATGAAAAAACCGCGCCCAATGCGAGCGCACCGATGCTGCAGGTCGTTCGAATCGACATTGGAGTGCCTCCTGTCGTGGCCGCTGTGCCCGGCCTTGCGGTGTGCCTCGCCGGATGTGCTATCCGGACCGAGAATCCATCCGTACACAATGATGGATGCGGATGCACTTGTCAACAGAAATCGCCGCACCTCTTCGAAAACAGGGAATCGACCATTGACGCCACGGCTGAGCGGGATTCAAAGCGGCGTTTCCGGACTCGGCCGAACCCGATCGCCGCGTTTCCCTATGATCCGGCATGCGGTTTGAGTACTCTTCATTCGGCACCGATCGATTTCGGCAGGTGCACCGGCGCATCGCCGCCCAGCCGAACTGGGTCGTCCGCGCCGCCCTGATGACCTTTGTGCTGATTATCCTGCTGCCGATCGTGCTGCTCGTGCTCATCGCCTTTACGCTGGCGATCCTCGTCTTTGGCGTGCTCGGCCTCGTGCACCGGCTGACGGGGCTGTTTCCAGGTCGCCGCGGCCCGCTGGACGATCGCGGCAACCAGGGGAGGCGCAACGTCACCGTCCTGCCGCGCCAGAGTTGAGCGTTCGGCCGCGGCCGGCGCAGCCCTACACTGACGCCGGGTATGGTCCACGCACCTGACTCATCAACTCACCCGGGGCGCCGACGCGCGTGGATGGTCGCGCTGCTCGGGCTGCTGCTGATCATCGCGCCCCTGCTGCCGGCGCCGGCGCTGCGTCTGGGACCGATTGAACCGACGCTCATCCGCTCCAACGGCGGCTACGGCTACACGGCTCGCGCCGCCGACCTTGGTTTCAGTCGCCCGCTTCCCGGCCGCGGCGTGAGCCTGACTGAAGACGGCCGGCCGCTCACCATCGACCACATGCACAGCGCCATCCGCAGCGCCGGCGGCGGTCGGTACTCGCCTTGGGGCTCGACGCTCTACTTTTCCGCAACCGACAATTCCGATCCGCGCGCCAATGGCCGCGCGTACCTTCTTATCCTCCGCCGCTCGCTGCTTCAGCGCGTGATGCGCGATGCGCCGTGGTCGAACTACCTCGCCGCGTTTCTGGCGATCGCGGGCGTTTACCTCGTTTGCGGCGCGGTGGCTTCTCTGCGGCCGCGCCTCGCGTCCCGGCTGAGCGCCGGCGCCATCCAGTTCTCTCCATTCGATCTTCGCTGCATCTTGCGCGTGGCGCTGGTGTACATTGCATGGCGCGAGGCCAGCGCCGACTATGCCGCCATTCCCCGTCTCCTCATTGGCCCGGCGCTGCACACGCTCTCGCCGAGCGCGCTCGATCGCTGTGTCCAGTGGCTCGGCTCGGCGCTGCTCAGTACCCCCCTGAAACTCGCCGTCGTTCAGGCGGCGGCCGTGGCGCTGCTACTCCTGGCCGCGGCGCTCCTGCGCCGGTGGCTCCTGTGGCTCGCGCTGGCCGTCACGCTGCTCGTCGAATGGACGGCGTACCGCTTTCGGGGTCAGCTTCCCGACGTCGATCCGATGCTAGCGCTGCTGGTCATCGCGGCGCTCTGGCCGGCGTCCTGGCGCGCTGTCACCCGCGGGGGCCGATCGGTCTCAGCGTCCGCCACGGCACTGGGATTCGCCCTGGCTGCGTACATCGCGGCCGTGTACTTCATCTGCGGCTGGTCGAAGGTCATCACCGACGGACCATGGTGGAAAGTCGTGCACCTTGAACTGCTCTACGCGGCGATGATCGTCTGGATGGGATCGAGTCCGCCCGACTGGCTCGACGGCATCGCACGCGGCCTGCGCGACCTCTTCCTGCGCTGGCCCTGGCTGGGTGAAGCCTCAGCGCTGCTGACCATGGTACTCGAACTGGCCTGGCCGCTGGCGCTGCTGTCGCGCCTGGCGCGCTGGATCGTGCCGGGCATGATGATCGCCGCCCACGCGGTGATTTTTTTCACCAGCGGCATTCTGTTTCTGCCTTTGGCGCTTGCCGGTTTGAGCGTGCTGGTTCCATGGCGGCGTCTCATGCCGGGCCGGGCGCCTGAGCCAGCGCCCGCCGAGTTGCCGCTGCGCGCGTGGATGGCCTGGCCGGCGGGGCTCGTCGCGATGCTCGCCGTCGCACCAGCCATGCACAGCGCCGATTTCTTTCCATTCTCGAACTACCAGCACTTCAACTGGAACCACTCGACGCTTTTTGAGCCGACCGTTGCCTACCGCCTCGGCTATCGCGATCGGGCTACCGGACAATTCCAGCCCATCCCACCGAACTACAGCGGCTTCATGGATTGCTGGGGCGTCACCCTCGCCGGCCGCGAGGTGGATCTCTATCTCAATGCAGAGTCCGAGCAGCAACAGCGCGCGGCGCTGGCGCGCCTGCTCCAGTATGCCCGCGCGCTGCGGCCGCATCGCAGTTCGCAGCGCCTCGGCGTGCTCTCGTGCCCGACGCACGTGCTCGGCGCTTCGCACGGGATTCCCGTCAAGTGGTTCGATGAACTGCACCTGCTGCGCGCCCGCTTCGAAGCGCCGCACCAGTCGCTCGACGCGCATTGGGAAGACTGCGGCCTTCTGCCCGGCTGGCCCGAGCAGGACGAATCCACTACGTCCCAGCCTTGATGAGCACCGCCTGGCCCGTCGGCAAGCGCACCAGGCGCTGGCCCGTCGCAGCGCTGAACTCATCCACCGCCCGCCGCGCGCCCGGGCATGTCAGGAAGCCGTCGTCATCGATCACGATGATGCCGCCGGTGACGAGGCGGGGATGAAAATACGCCAGCGCCGCGCGCGTCGGCTCGTAGAGATCGACGTCGATGTGCACGAACGAAAACTTCGCGTCGCGCGCGGCGTCGAAGCACTCCGGAATCCAGCCTCGATGGAACGTCAGATCATCCCAGCGCCCCAGCGTCTGCTTCACGTCCTCGAGACTCCACGCCATATCACCCGCGCGCCACGGCCGCACGCCGGCGGCCGGCGCGTCGGCGGATGAGGGCGTGGAGAGCCCTTCAAACGAATCGAAGAGATGATGGCGATAGCCGGCGCAGCGCGGCAACTGCTGGGCGTAATGACGAATGATCCACGAGCCCAGCCCGCGATAGATGCCGCACTCGGCGGTGTCTGCATCGAGCCGGCCCAGTGAGGTCAGGTACTCCTTGATCACGTAGTACCGGTCGCGCGGCCCCGGTCCGCACAGCGCCTCGCCCTGCTCACAGACGCGCGTGAATTCCTGCTCCTGCTGCCAGTAGAGCAGATCGTCGCGCAGCCGGCCGGCGGCCTCCGGCGTGGCCTTCTGGTGGGTGTCGATCGGCGCGATGATAGCCGCCGGCTCGGTGGCCTTTCGCGCGGCGAGCACGAGCAGCGCGTATTCGCGCAGCGAGTCGGCCTGAAGCGGCGCATCGAGGTCGTTGAGATTGTCGATGCGCGCCGCGCGGAGCGAACCGGTTTTGGTCAGCCGCACCACGTGCGCACTTCCGACTTCGAATCCGTTGGCGCGATAGAACCGCGCGAGCAGTTTCGGATTGATCGAATAGAACCCGTGGTTCTCCCAGCCCGAGAGCGGCGAAACGTGGAAAGCCGCCCCGCCGACCTTGAGCAGGCTGACGATGTGCCGCAGCGCGGCCGCGATGTCGAAGACGTGCTCGAGCGTGCCGCCGTCGATGACCAGTTCGAAGTGGTTGCGCCAGCGGTGCGGCACCGGCTGCGACAGGTCGTGGATGATCGAAGCTCCTTCCGAGCCCAGCAGGTCGAGCGACTGGTATTCGCCGAAGCCAAGGGACTTGAAGAAGCGATCAGGCTTGATCGCTTCGCCGGGTCGAAGCGGCGCCGGCGCATCGGCAAGGGGCGCGCCCGCGAGGAGCGAATCGACTTCGGCCGGGGTGGCGTCGATGTCCTGGACGCCCAGCGTGAGCACGGCGCCGCCCGCCGGCCGGGCGCGGCAGTGTTCCACGAGAAGGCGCACGACCGGCAGTGGCAGGCCCATCAGCGACTCTCCCGCATTCCGCGGCGCGTCCGCGGCGGCGCATCAGCCGCGGCGATCATTGCACAGGCGCTGCCATCGCGACGGCGGGTCATAGATCTGCTTGAACGGAAGGTCTTCACGGTAGAAGCCGAATGATTTCACGCGCCACAGCCGAAGCAACTGATCAGCCGGCGTGAAGTGCTTGGCCTTGGGCGCGATCCCCACGCCGATGTGGTATTTGCCGTCGCACAGAAACAGCCGCGGGAACTCGACGCGGAAGGTCTGCACGCCACGGCGGATGTTGAGCGGCTGCGGACTCGGGTTACCCCGTTCATTCAGTTGCGTCAGGTTCGTCGAGGTGATGATGTGGATGTCCGCTTCGTTGAAGATCTGAACGCCGATCGCAATGCCGTCCTTGCGGACGCGGCTGTCCACGGTGATTTCCACCGCCATCGGCTCGCCCGTGCGGAAGCGGTCCTTTTCCCGGCCGTCGCCGTCGAGCAGGCGCAGACGCACCAGCCGCACCAGTTCGAGGTGCGCAATTGCGGGGCAGACGTCTTCCGGGTCATCGAGCAGTCGCTGGATGTCAGCGGGCAGCGGTGGATAGGTCGGGTCGTCCTTCTCAGAATCGAGTTCCGCTCCGACGGCGGGCACAACCCGATCCGGCGCCGGGCGGTCGAGCGGGAAGGCGGGTTCTTCGAGGCGGCTTGCAGCGCTCGAGGCTGGCTCGCGACGCTTTGATCTCTCCTGTTCGAGCGCGAATTCACTGAGCAGCTGCTTCTCGTACATCTGGGTGATCTCGCGGCTCGGCCCATCCGCCACGAGTTCGCCCTCGCGCAGGTACAGCGAGCGCGAGCAGAGTGTCTCGATGAAGAACATGCTGTGCGAAACGACCAGCGCCGTGGCGCCGCCGCTGCACAGGTCGATGATCCGGTTCGTGCACTTCTGCTGAAACGCGAGATCGCCCGTCGCCAGCGCTTCGTCGACGATGAGAATGTCCGGCTTGCGGCAGAAGGTGACGGCGAACGTGAGGCGCGACTTCATGCCGCTCGAATACGTGCGGAACGGATGGTCGATGACGCGGCGCAGTCCCGAGAAGTCGATGATCCATTCTTCGCTTTCGCGGATTTCCGCCTTGCTGTAGCCGAGGCAGTAGCCGCCCATGTAGATGTTCTCGCGGCCCGTGTACTCATCATGAAAGCCGGTGCCCAGTTGCAGAATGGCCCGCAACTGCCCGGCGATGTGAAACGAGCCTTCCGTGTGATCGAGCGTCCCGGCGAGGATGCGCAGCAGCGTGCTCTTGCCGGCGCCATTGGCGCCGACCACGCCGACGAGTTCGCCCCGGCCGACTTCGAACGACACGTCCCGCAGCGCCCAGCGCGGCTGATACATGGGCTTGCGCAGCAGCATCTCCTTGAGGATCAGGGAGGGCTTGCGGTAGATCTTGTAGAGCTTGGAAAGGTTCGAGACGCGGATCGCCGGCTCGCTCTTTGACGCCACGGCTCGGGCGGCGGCGCGCACCGCCTCGACGGCTTCGGCTGGCCGGCCTTCAGTCGTCGGAGGCGCCACTTCAATGGGCCGCGAGGTTGTGGTGGTCAGCAGTTCAGTCATGGCGGCCTTGTGCCGGGATCCGGTTCATCATTTTACGAACCGCTTCACAAACGAGCCGATCGCACTTCGCCTCGACAACACCCCGGCCGGAACTGGCCGGTCGGTCCGTCGAACAAAGATGCGGCTGCTGAGCACGAGCAGCTGGGCATCGGTCATCGCGGCAAAGCGACCGTTCAGGTGCGGCCGGGCCGCGGCCAGTTGCGCGGGTGTGGCGAAGAGATTCTCGTCGACGCGCACGACTTCGAAGCCCGCCTTGACGAAGTCCTCGACCAGTTCGTGAGAGCGCACGCGATTGCCGTTCTCGTTGCGCGACTGGAGGAACAGGCGCTGGTACTCGTCCTCGCTGCACTTGAGGAACTCGAAGGGGTGGTCGAAGTCGCGGTGATCGCGGTAATCCACCTGGTGGACGCCGAGCCCGCCCGGCCGGGTCAGCCGCGACAGTTCGCAGGCGGTGAGATAGGTGTCGCCGACGTGCTCGAGCGTGGCATTGGAGACGATGACATCGAACGAGGCGTCGGGCAGGTCGCTGGGCGGGGTGGCCAGATCGCAGCCGTGCTGCGAGATGATGCGCCGCGGGTGACGTGCCGCCGCGAGAATCTCTTCGATCCCGTCCCAGCGCGCCCGCGGCAGCCGCTGCCGGCCGACCTGCATCAGTTTCGCGTAAAACGCGGGGTGATACTCCGGCTCCCACTGCGCGAGGTACTTGTCGAGCACGGCGACGCGCGCGCCCAGCGCCTGGCAGATAAGCATGCTGCCAAAGTTGCGTCCCGGGCCGAGTTCGAGCACGCTCAGGCCGGAGAGATCGGGAATGTTCTCGAGCACCCGCACCTTCGTGAAATCGGGGATGCCGCCGGTCAACCGGCCGAAGTGCTCGCCGATGCAGTAGGCGTAGTCGATCGCATTTCGCAGGCAATAGCCGATCTGGTCGTTGATGCACTCGGTGAATTCGGCTTCGTCATCGCGCGCGTGGGCGACGTCATCGGCGCGGGGCTGGGCGAAAACGCGGCCGATGGAGTCCGGCTCTTCCACCTCCGCCTCGGGCTTGCGCACGAACAGGCGTGCGCTGACCACCATCAACTGCTCATCGGTCATCGCAGCGAAGCGTTCGATGAGCTGCGGCCGCATCGCGGCGATGTGTTCGGAGGCGGCGAACAGGTTCGCCTCGACTGCTTCCACCGCGAAGCCCGCCTGGCGGAAGTCGTCGGCCAGTTCGTGAGCCCGCACGCGGTTGCCCTGGCTGTTGCGGGACTTGATGAATCGCTGTGCGAACTCGTCCTCAGGCACGGTGAGGAAGGTCAGCGGCTCGTTCTGCTTTTCGTGGTCGCGAAAGTCGACCTGGTGAATGCCCACGCCGCCATCGCGCGTCAGTCGCGACAGTTCACCGGCCATCTTGTTTGTATCGCCGATGTGTTCGAGCACGGCGTTGGAGACGATCGCGTCGAAGGCGCCGTCGCCGTAGGCGCTGGGTGGCTCGGCGAGGTCGCCCGAGGCGCTGCGGATGATTGCCTCGTCATGCCGGCCGAGTTCGATGATGCGCCGCAGCGCTGACCAGTCGGCATAGGGGAAGCTCGCCTCGCAGGCCTCGAGCAGCGCGCGGTAGAGCTTCGGGTGGTATTTCTCATCCCACTGGGCGAGGTACTTGTCGAACACCGCGACCTCCGCGCCGCACGCTTTGCAGATGAGCATGCAGCCGAAGTTCGGCCCCGGCCCGAGTTCGAGGATACTCAGTCCGCCCAGATCGGAGAGCACGCCGTAGGGCTTTGGCGCCTCGGCCGGTGCGCCCGCGAGTACGCCGCGCCCGAACTGCCGCGCGATCGCCGAGGCGTAGAAGACGCCGTTGACGATGGCGTAGCGCACATGCTCGTCGATGGCGCCGGGGACGGCCCAGCGGTCTTCTTGGAGATCCGTTTCGGCGTACTTCTTCTGCGCGCTGCGATTCATGGGCGCGCCCTGCCTTCGGAGAAAGAACCGGCCGCTCACCACCGCGAGCGTCTCGTCGCTGAGCGCAGCAAACTGCGACTGGAGGCGCGGCCGCACGGCCGCGATGTGCCCGGGCTCGGCCCAGATGTTGGCGTCGAAGCGAAGCACATCAAAACCGACGGCTCTGAAGTCATCGCCCATGGCGTGCGGCCGCACGCGATTGCCGTTGCCGTTCATCGTCTCGTCGAAGAGCTTCTGGTAAGCCGCGTCGGGCATGGTCAGGAATTCGAGCGGCCGGGTGAAATCGCGATGATCGCGGAAATCGACCTGGTGGATGTTGATGCCGCCGGGCCTCGTGAGCCGGGCCATCTCCGCCGCCGTCTGCGGCACGTCGCCGACGTGTTCGAGTACCGCGTTGGACACGATCACGTCAAAGGACGCGTCAGGGAAGCCGCTGGGCGGGTGCGCGAGGTCGGTGCGGTCCTGTTCGATGATGTCGGGGAGGTGATCCGCCGCGGCGATGATGCGATCGACCGCGGACCAGTCGCGCTGCGGCAGCCGTTCGTCGAGCGCTTCGCGGAGGAACCGATAGAAGCGCGGATGGTAGACCTCATCCCAGTCCGCGAGGTACTTGTCGAGCACGGCAACTCTCGCACCGTAGCAGTGCAGCAGCAGTGGCGTGCCGAAGTGCCGCCCCGGACCGAATTCAAGGAGTGTCAGATCCGCCAGCGGCATGGCCGCTGCGTCGCGCCCAAGTTCGCGGCTGATGAGTTCGACGTACTCGAGCGCGATTCGAATCGCATAGTCCACGTCTTCGCGCACCTGGGCGTCGGTGATGGCGCGGAGGTAGAAGCGGCCGCTGATGGGCCGGAGGTCTTCGTCGGTCAGTTGTGCGTAGCGCGGCGCAAGCCGCGGCCGCAGAGACTTGAGATACGCCTCGTCGGCGAACATGTTGGGTCCGAAATGCTCCACGCGAAAGCCGATGCTGCGGAAGACCTGCTGCATTTCGACCGGCCGCAGCCGGTTGCCGCGCGACCAGCGCCCCGCCTGCCGCTGCGCATCGATCTCCTGTTCGCTGAGGGTGAGGAACTCGAGCGGCCGGCTGTAATCAGCGGTGTCTCGGAAATCGACCTGGTGTATGCCAAAGCCGCTCGGCCGCGTGATGCGGCCCAGCTCGCGCATCAGAGCCGGCAGATCGACCTGGCTGAGAATCGCGTTGCTGACGATGCAGTCGAACGAAGCGTCATCGACCGCCAGCGGGCCGGAGAGGCTCGCAACCTGGTGCAGATTCAGGCCGGCGCCGTCGTAGGCACCGGCTTCGATGACTTCGTCGATCCAGGACCAGTCAGCTTCGGGATACTCTTCGCGGCCCGTTTGCGCCAGCGCCTGCAGAAACGCCGGCGCCTCATCGTTCCAAGGCACGAAGTGCGTGTTGATCGCGGCGACACTGGCGCCAAAGGCGCGGCACACCAGCATCGGGCCAAAGCGATTCGGCGTGCCCAGCTCCGCGATCGCCAGGTTCGTCAGGTCAGGGTGCGGATGCATCCGCCGCGCGAGGTGGTTCGCCACGGTCTTGGCGTACTCGTAGCCGTTGTCCAGCGCGAAGCGCACCTCGGCGAGCACCGCTTCGTTGAGCGGCGCTTCGACCTGCACAGGTTGACCAGAGAGGCGCGGGGCGGTTTGTGACATCAACTCATCCTTCGATTGCATTCAGGTTCGTACGGCGGCCGGCCGGATGGTCTGCACCGTCGGCGCCGACTTCTCATCTTCGAATGCGGCGGGCGTCGCGGCCGGCGCCTGGCGCCGCGGCCGCGGCGTCTCGACTCGGCCTCCGCGCTCCATGCCGCTCAAGGCTCGCTCGTAGACACAGCAGGTCAGATCCACCATCAGATCGAGATTGAAGCAGGCATCCACGTATTCCTGTGCCGCCACGCCGAACTGCTCGCGCAGCGCGCTGCTGGCGAGCAGGCGCTGCAGGCCGATGACCAGCGCAGCCACGTCATCCACACCGCAGATGTAGCCCGTCACGCCGTGCGAGACGGCGTCGGAGGTGCCGCCTGCATCCGTCGCGACGACCGGCACGCCGACGTGCTGCGCTTCAAGAGCGACATTGGGGCATCCTTCATAGCGGCTGGTGAGCAGCAGCACATCGGCCGCGCTCATGATTCCGACCACATCGCTCACCCGCCCGAGCAGGGTGACGGTCTGCTCGAGGTTCCGCCGCGCGATGATCTCGCGCACGCGCCCTTCCAGCGGGCCGCTCCCGGCGACGATGACGCGGACGTTGGGCAGCCGCTCGCGCAGGAGCGTGATGACTTTGAGCATGAGTTCGGGCTGCTTTTCTTCGTCGAGTCGATTGACCACCGCGACCACCGGGGCCTCGGCCGGCAGGCCCAGCCGCTGCCGCGCCTGGCGCCGCTGCGCCGGCGTCGGCCGGTCGAAGTGGTCTCGAAAGAGGCCGTTGAAGACGATGTGAAAGCGCGACTCTTCGATGCCGACATACTCGGCGTAACTGGCCGCCCCGCGGTGCGAGTTGGCCAGCCAATGCACGCGCCGGCTCGACCCGACCACGCGGTACCAATCGACAAACGGCAGGTAGAAGCGCGGAAAGTGCGTCGGGTTGTAATTGCGCGTGCTGAGCAGGATACACGGCACGCCTGCCGCAACGCCCGCCAGGGCCGCGATCACGTTCGGATGATCGAGCCACGCGTGGAGCACGTCCGGCGGATCTGCCGCCAGTTCCATCGCGAGATTCGCCACGTACGAGCGGATGGCTTGCGGCGCAACCGCCACAAGATCCCACCGCACCTTGGCCAGCGCCTCGGAGTTCACCTGCCGCCCGCGCCCGGCCCGGCCGGCGTCGATGCGGTGCTGCGCCAGCAGCGGCAGATAGTGGCCGTGTTCATCATCCAGATCATGCTGCGTGCGCACCGTGCAGACGTGGCCGCGCTGGTGCAGGCCGATGGCGGTGTTGCACAACTGCCGCTCGGCGCCGCCCGAATAGAGGCAGCCGGTGTATTGCACGACGCGCAGCGGCCCGCCGGAGCGCCGCGGCGGTTCAAACGTCGCGTTGTCCGCGTCAATCGCTTCGCGCCAGATCACTTCCGCGTCGCGGCCGGCCGACGTGGCCAGCGGCTGGATCAGTTGCGCCTCGCGCGGTTCGGCCCCGTGTGCCCGTTGCGAAAGCCAGCGGCCCAGCCCGCGGCCGATGGCGGCGCTGTCCACGAGCAACCCCGGCGCAAGGCGCCGCAGCAGCGGCTTGATGCGCCGCCGCGCCAGAAGGTCTGCGAGCACCTCCGATGAATCTTCGAGAGACCAGCCGCGATCGGTGAGCAGCCACAACCGCCGGATGCCGGCGCGGCGGAGCCACATCATCGCGCGAGCCGTAATGTTCTGTCGCGATGTGGGGATCACCGCAAGACAGTCGCCCGTCGGCACGGCGACTGCTCGATTCAGTTGCGGGATCGGTCCGTCGGAGTGCAGGACCCACAGCGGCGCATCATGGCGGATCTGCCGCGCCCCGCACGCGGCGACCTGCGCCAGGACGAATGCGTTGAATAAGTCGAGCCACGGTCCGGCGTCGAGCGGACCGCAGGCAACCGCCACGCCCCCTTCATCGTGCCATTGCCGCACCGATGCGGCCAGCGCATCGAGGTCGATCGTCGCGCCCGGCTCAGCGGGAATGGACTCATTCTGAACGAGCCGGCTGGCAGCGCCGGTCGCCAAGGTGGGGGACTTCACGAGGAGGGACTCCCGTTGCGGTGGGGACTCACGGCAGGGCGATCCAGATCGTCCTGCAGATCGTAGACCTTTCCTTCGACGGTGAGGCACCGGCGGTCCACAACTTCGAGCGATTGCGCCAGCAGCGCTTCGACCCGTTGAAGCAGCGTGCGCCGGTCATCGTCGAGCCGGGTCGTCAGCGCTTTGACGGCGGCGGCCAGTTCGGC
This sequence comes from Phycisphaerales bacterium, assembly GCA_020852515.1. Lineage (NCBI taxonomy): Bacteria > Pseudomonadati > Planctomycetota > Phycisphaerae > Phycisphaerales > Phycisphaerales bacterium. The sequence continues at coordinate 78,730 of JADZAS010000011.1, read as the reverse complement.
ATGCGTCGCCGCATCGGCCTCGCGCCGCGCCCGCTCCTGGGCCAGCTCCTTGCGGGCCGACTCGCGAGCTGCCTCCAGTTGGGCCGCGAGTTCCACATTGCGCGCCGCGGCTGCGGCCAGTTCGCTGGTGAGCCGCGCCACCTGCGCTGACTGTTCATTCGCCTGGCGCTGGACTTTTTCGAGTTCGGTGCTCGCCTGAAAGCGCTGGCGCTGGGCTTCGTTGAGCACGTTGGCGTGGTGGTGGATCTCGCTCTGCCAGCGCCGGCTCTCCTGCTCGCGCTGGGCCCGCGACTGCGCCAGTTCGGCGGCGATCGACTCGATCGCCTTGTGCGTGGCGTCGAATCGCGCCTCGAGGGCGGCGACCTTCTCATCCGTCTGCACGCGATCGCGCCACTGCCGCGTCTCGCTGCGAGCCGCTTCCAGATCGGCGGTAACGCCGCGGAGTTTCGCCTCCAGCGCGTTGGCCCTCGACCACCATTCCAGTCGCTCTTTGCGGACCGAGGCGTCGAGCGTTGCCTCGTCGATGCGCATCTGCACAATGCGATCGCTCTGGCTCCCATAGACGCGCAGGTCCGACGCGGGGACCCTGGGCGCGCGCCGGGCCTTGCGCGATGCGCCGGCCTGCTTGGCGCACAGCGCCATGATCACCTGCGGCTGCGCCTGCCGAGCGCTCCACTGCGGCACGATCTCGAAGCGCCCGTTCGTCGGGGCGGCGTCGGAATCTTCCAGCACGATCGAACCGGTGACATCGGCCTGCCGCAGCCAGCGGATGGACTCGAAGCGCGCCAGCAACGCCTCGAATTCGCCACGCGTCGGCACGTGCAGGTGAAAAGCGTTGTCGTGCTGGTTCAGTCGCGCCCAGGTTTCTTCGCAATCCTGATCCGGCACCGACACCAGCAGCAGCCCGCCGGGTTTGAGCACGCGCTCAAACTCCGCCACCGCCTGCCGCTGCTGCGTAATGTGCTCGAGCGCCTCGAGGCAGACGACGAGGTCGAACGAAGCTTCCTCGAACGGCAGGGGCGACTGGTTCAAATCCCACTGGACGAATTCGACGCGATCATCGTCGCCCAGCCGCTGCCGTCCGAGTTCGAGCGCTTCGGTGGAGATGTCGAGATTGACCACGCGCTTGGCGCCGGCTTTCAGGTAGCGCTCGGCTCCCAGGCCCGCCCAGCCGCCGGCGTCGAGGATGGTGCGGTTCTTCGCCAGCGCCGCGGCGACATCGAGGCGCGCAAAGCAGTGGGCCATGATGGTCGGATCGTCCAGCACCGGATGATCCGACATCGGCGAGCCGAGGCGGACCAGGCTCAGTCCCGCACCCCTCTCGCCATCCACACCCGTGCAGCCGAAGCCGACCTCAAGGGCCGCCTGCCGGATGGCGTCGAGTCTGGCGTCAATATCGCTCTCGCCGGTCCGCGGGAGGATCTCGATTGATGAACTCCACTGCGTCCGCTCATGGATTCGCTTCAACATTTCCCGCGGGTCGCCCGACAGCCGATCCAGGCCGTCAAAGAGCACGACCTCGACCGGGCCGGTCAACTGCTCGGCGAGTTCGGCGTCGCGTCCCTGCAGATACGCAAATCCCCAGCGCCGGTGGTAATTGTTGTGCTGCAGGCCTTCGAGCGGCTGCGTGAGCAGGCGCGGCTCGCGGCGGGCGATTTCGTCGAGCAGGATCGGCATCAGGCCGTCATCGCGCTCCCGCACCCAGGGCGAGGCGTCGGGGCAGCACAACTGCACCTGGGCGCCCGCGCAGGCAAACCAGAGGCCGAGTGCGAGGTCGGCCGGTTCGTCCTGGATGATGGCGACACGTTGCCACAGCGTTCGCCCGTAGCCGCCTGGCCAGCGCGCGACGAATTGCTCCGCCCGACTGATCACGCTCCGAGCCGCTGCGGCATTGTCTAGCCGAGCAGGCATGTGGGCTTCCTTAGCGGATGCAACCGCGTTTCCCCGCCGAATTGAAGGGTTCGGCGAGCAATGAGTCAACAGCCCTTTCGCCGGAACAGGCCGCCCGCGCTCTCAGGAGCCCGCAGCCGTCGCGGCCCCGCGCCGCGCGCCCGCCGCCACCAGCGGCTCAGGAGCCGGGCCTCGCCCCTCCCGCGCGCCCCGAAGCCACAGTTCAAGCATCAGAACCGGCCAGAGGCGGTAGATCGAGAAGCACTGCGGATTCTCCTGCTCCATCAGCCACGCCTTCAGTTGGCCGTGGTCCAGCCAGTCGGCCAGGCACGTATCCGGCCCGGCCAGTACCTCGTGGGCAAAGGTCCGCAGCGCCGGGCCATCCCAGAAGTTCGACGGCAGGCCGAAGCCTTTCTTGCGGCGGTGCACCCACTCGGCCGGCAATTCGCGCGTGAGCAGGTCCTTGAGAATCCGCTTGCCGCTCCAGCCGCCCGGCGCCTCGGTCACCAGATCGTCCTCACCCAGCGCCGCCGCGAATCGGGCCACGTCGAAATCGAGAAGCGGGCAGCGCACCTCCAGCGAGTGCCGCATGCTCATCCGATCGACCTTCGCCAGCACCGCCCCGGGCAGGTACGTTTGCACATCCATATTGCGCATGCGGTGGATCAGCGGCCGATCTGCCCGGTCGAGGTCTGCCGACCACGCGTCGATGCCGGCCCGCGTCGCGGCGGGAACCTCGCCCAGAAACCGCACGAGATCGGGCGGCTGAAAGATCGTCAGCCGCGGGCCGAGGTAGAGATCGGATGCCTTCGCGCCGCCTCGCCCGGCGACGTCGGCGAGCGTGTCGAAGTACCGGCCGTAGCCGCCGAACATCTCATCGCCGCCGTCTCCCGAAAGAGCGACCGTCACATAGCGCCTGGTGAACTCGCTGAGCAAGTATGTCGGCAGGCAACTCGAATCGCCGTTGGGTTCATCCAGACTCGCCGCGATCATCGGCGCCAGTTCGATCGCATCGGGCTTGAGCACGATGTCATGATGCTCGCAGCCGAGATGCGCGGCGATCTCGCGCGCCTGCACGTGTTCGGAATCAGGCGAATCGGCAAAGCCGACGGAGTAGGTCTTTGTGTGCACGCCAAGGCGGCGCATGCGACTCACCACCAGCGCCGAGTCGATCCCGCCCGATAGAAATGCGCCCAGCGGCACATCGGACATGAGCCGGCGCTGCACGGCCTGGGTGAGCAGCGCATCGAGCTGCTCAACGCGATCTTCATAGCGGCCGGCAAGTTGCACGCCGGGTTCGCCGGAGCCGGCGTCGAAGCAGAAGTGCCGGCCGGAGCGCTCGCGCCCCTGATCATCGAGCAGCATCCAGCAGCCGGGCTCGAGTTTCTCGACGCCGCGATAGATGGTGCGCGGGGCGTGAAAGTACTGCAGCAGCAGGTAGTCCGCGAGCGCTTCAGGGCTCACGGTCCGGTCCAGATCGTCTATGACTTCCAGAGCGCGCAGTTCTGAGGCGAACGCGAACCACCCCCGGCCGCGCGCGATGTAGAGCGGCTTCTTGCCCAAGGGATCGCGCGCGAGCATGAGCCGACGCTGCCGGGCGTTCCAGATTGCGAGTGCGTACATCCCGCGCAGCGCATCGAGCCGGTCTTCATGCTGCTCGGCGAGCAGGTGCACAAGCACCTCGGCATCGCACTGGCTTCTGAACCGGCGGCCCTGCGATTCCAGGCGCCGCCGCAGTTCGCGGAAGTTGTAGATCTCGCCGTTGAACGTCAGGCCGATCTGGCCGGTGTCATCGACCATCGGCTGATGCCCGAGCGGGGAGAGATCGACGATCGACAGCCGCCGCTGGGCCAGCGCGCAGCGGCCGGTCGGGTCCACCCACACCCCCGCGTCGTCGGGCCCGCGATGCACCATCGTCTGGTTCATCGCCTCGACCAGCGCTCGCAGGCGCTGCGGTCCGAGGCGCCCGTTCAAATCAACACATCCCGCGATGCCGCACATTCGAGTGTCTTACCCCCACAGTTTGCGAGTCGCCGGCGACAGCCCGCTTCAGTCTCTGTATGTGTACAGCCGCCCGTTACTTCGCGGATCGCTGTTGTCCGGCGTCGAGAAGTACAGCCAGCCGCTCCAGTGCGAATACCGCCCGCCGCCGTGCGCCCGAACGTCGTTGTGCGAAGCGTGGGCCGGGCCGATGGGCACGCCGTCTTCGTAGATGATCAGTCGCGACACGGCTTCGGCATCCGACACCAATCCCTTGGGGACCGAACACGTGTAGCAGTGCCCGGTCTCATGATGGATCGGTTCGAGCCGGCCGCGCACATGCCGCCTGAAGATCCCGCGCACCATCTTGCCGGCATTGACCTGAGGATCCATGCGTCCGGCGGCGAGCTGGCAGATGCTGTACGCCGTGCATCCCGCCGCGGCGATGATGTAATACACGAACCCAGGTCGCGCCGCCTCGACGGGCTGTGCCGCGCCGTCGACGGGTTCTGAGATGGTGGCCGAAGCGCTGCTCACGATCCAAACTCCACAATCCCGCTGCCCGCCGTGTAGTGCTTCACGCAGCCGCGGCAGGTGTCGATGATCGGGGGCGTGAGGCTGTCGCGGCGCAGCGAAGCGCGGATCGCCTCGTACTCGCCGCCGAACCAGCAGTCGGCGAACGCCTCCACGCTCATCGCGTTGCCCAGTTTTCGATCCTGCGTGCGGCAGCAGACGCACACGCAGCCATCGAGGTCGATCTCGACGTTCTGCATCGGCGCCATGCACGTGTACTCCGGATGCGCCGACGCCGCGCCCAGCGGCCGTGGAATGTTCTCGTAACGCATCTGCAGCGGCCGATCGACGGGCGGCAACTGCCCCGGCTTGACGATCTCGAACTCGACGGCGATCTGGATCGGGCGTTTGCCATCGATGCGCGAAGCGTACTGCTTGAGCGCATCGAGCTGCTGCTGCGACGGCGCCCGCTCGACTCCCGCTTCGATCGGTTCGTAGACATGGAAGTCGATGCGATCGACGCCGATTTCCACGGCCCAGTCGACCAGTGCCGCAGCGCCTTCGATGGTCTTGGCAGTGAGGGTTGGATACAGCCCGACTCCGAGTCGCTGCGGGTCGCGGACCTTCATCAGGTTGCGCGTTCCCTGGTCCACCTGCTCCCACTTGGCGCCGGTCCGGGCGTACTCGAACAGGTCACCCGTGGCGTCGATGGAGATGGACACGTCGCCGCGCGTCTTGGCCAGCAGCGCCAACTTGCGCGCGACGAACTGCGTGCCGTTGGTCTGGTAGCGGGTGAAGATGTCGTAGTCGAGCATGATCTCCTGCATCTCGGTGAACTGCGGGTGGATCATGGGTTCGCCGCGACTGTTGAGTTCGACGGTGACGAGCAGCGGAAAGAGCGTGTCGGCGACCTTGCGGAAGATGCCGATATCCATGTGCCGCCGGTTGACGGGCGTGAGCATGTTCTGCGAGCCGCAGATGCCGCACTTGAGATTGCAGATATCGGTGATGCCGAGGCTGGCGTAGAGCGGCGGGGCGATGCGATCGCCGCCGCGCCGCAGGAAGTACGCCCCGCGCGAGTGGTTCTTCCAGCCCCGCGCCATCCAGTGGTTCCAGTCGTTGGCGAACGAGAGGGGCTGATTGATGACGCCGTAGGTCCGGCCGTTGCTGCGCGGGTCGGTGTTGTCGCTGCTCGAGAAGAACAGCGTGACGGCGTTGTTGGTCTGCGAGTTCCACAGGCTGTAACGGCCGCCGCCGCGCAGGCGGATGAGATCATGCAACTGGGCCGGTGGGCCGAGCAGCCGGCCATTTTCCACGACCGAGCCGGGCACCTCCCCGGCCGGGACCTCGCCCGGGCCGAATGCGCTGAGCGGCAGATCGACGTTGTAGCAGTGGCCGCCGGCGTGGCGGATCATGGCGGCGTCGATGGGCATCGACCGGATCGCCGGGCCGGACTCTTTCTGCGCCGCCTCGACGCGCAGCGGCTGCTGCGGTCTGGTGCCGAACACAGGAAGGGAGACGGCAAAGGCCATTTTCAATGCTCCGGGGATCGTTGGGCCGCGGGCCCGGCGCGGCCTCGGCCGCGATGGCAGGATTCAGCTAATACTAGCGCCGCTTCCGCCGGGATCAGCCGCGCGGGGCCCTCTCTGCCCGCGAGGAGGCCTCACAGCGCGTTGCCGAAGTGCGGCTTGAGCTTGCGGAAGGTGCGGTACCCGATCACCAGCAGCAGCACCGCCACGATTGGATAGAGCAGCCAGGTCCAGCCGTATCTGATCTCTCCGAAGAAGCAGATGTCGCGGAACGGCCGGACGATCAGGCTCATCGGGTTGTACGTCAGCAGGCCGTCGATCACCTTGAGCACCGTCGGGTTGTCCGGGTGCAGCGTCTTCTCGGTGTAGAGTACGGGGGTGGCGTAGAAGAGCACCATGAACGCCACCTGCAGCACATCCTTGAGGTCGCGCAGGTACACCCCGATCGACGAGACCATCATCACCAGCCCGCACAGCAGCAGCACCTCCAGGCCGAACATCACCGGCCACAGCGCCCACGTCCACGGCACCTCGTGGAAGCGGATCAGGCTGTAGATGAACAGGAAGATCGTGCCGATCACCTGGGGCACGAGGTTGGCGAGCACCGTCTTGATCGGCAGCACCTCGAGCGGAAAGACCACCTGCTTGACCAGGTTCGCCTTGTTGCGCACGGCGCTGCACCCGGCCAGCACGGCGTTGGTCATCGCCATCCACGGCAGATACGCCGAGATCATCTGGATGGTGAAGTCGAACCCGTGCGCATTCGCTTCCGGCGATCCACGAAAGATAATCGCGAACACCGTCGCGTACACCGCCATCATCAGCAGCGGATGCAGCACCGACCACGTCACGCCGAGGAACGACCCGGCAAAGGGGTCGGCCAGTTCGCGCCAGGTCATCTCCAGCAGCAGCCGCCGGTAGCGCCGCACGTCGCGCGCAATGTCGCGCAATACGGCCGCGATGGTCAGCGGCAGCAGCACGATCGACTTGAGCACGTCAAAGCAATACGACAGCACGGAATGGCTCGAAACATCGGTGGCGGTCATTGATGGCCTGATCCTAGCCGCGGCCGGGTCGGGGCGGCTCAGCGCTGGTCCTCTCCGCCGGCCGCGATCGCGGGGCCGTAGAACCGGGCGCGAAACGTCGCCAGGTCGCGCGACGCCGAGAGGAACTCCGTCTCGGCAAATGCATCCGGCTCGATCGTCGGCGGCACGGCATCATTCATGAGCAGCACCGTCGAGGTGCTCCGCGATCGGTCGCCCCACAGTTGCACGGCGGCCCCGTACGACGCCCACTGCTCGGCGAGGCCCTCGGGTGTCATCTTGTCCACCAGCACGGCAACCGCATCCGCTTCGCGTCCGGCGTAGAGCCGCTGCAGACTCAGCGCCAGGCCCAGTCCATCAGCGCGGTTGCGGGCGGCGACGCCGAAGTGCGGGTCGTAGTACTCCCACTGGCCGCGCTGCGCGTTGTAGATCTCGAGCCCCACGTGGGCCGCGTAGCGCGGGTCATCGCCGATCCAGCCGCAGTAGCGCGTCTCGAATCCTGCGGCCCGGCAGAGCAGTTCGGCCAGCAGCGCCGCACGGCCGCACGCGACGTCAAGACTTGCATCGCTCTGAAACAGCCGGTCGAAGTGGTGGCGCAGCACCAGCGGCCAGTTGGCTTCGCTCTCCTCGGCCGTGAGTTCATCCTCGCGCCCGCCGGTGGTGTTGGCGGCGATGAAGCCGACGATCTGCCGGGGCCGCACTGCGGCGTCATCGTCGAGCACGAGCACGCGCGCCACCCGGCCCGCCGCACGCAGGCCGTATTCGCCCGGCGCGTCGAACACGAGCATCGAGCCCTCAATGCGAGGTCGCTGCGGGTTCACCTCCGGCCGGCGCGCTCCCCAGCGCGGCACGAACATCTCATAGGCCTCGCCATCCGGCCACCAGAGCCGGTCGCCCTGGCGCACCATGAGCATGGCGCCCGGGGCACAGAAGTGCACGCGCCGGCCCGTCTCGTCGGCGGTCTTGATGAGCACGTAGTGCCTGCCGTTGGTGCGCGGGTCGCTGCCGTCGGAGCTCGAGAAGATCAGGGCGTTCTTCCAGTGCGAGTAGCGGCCTCGGCCGAGGGTTTCGACGTCTTTGTGCGTCCCGTGCGCTGGCCCGAGCGCGGTGGAATCTTCCAGCAGCACCCAGCTCGATCGCCGCAGGGCGTCGCTGTAGTCTCCTTCGTTGGCGCTCAGCGGCAGGTTGATGGTGTACGCCAGCCCCGCGCGCGGCCGCACGTCGCCCGGCTCGATGATGACGGCGTTTGCCCCCGGCGGCGCATCGCCCTGGCGCGCCGCGCCTTGCCGCGCAGCCAGCAGGGCCAGCAGCAGCGCCACGAGGCGCGCCAGAGGTGTGTTCACAATGACCCGGCCGGGTTTCTGCATCGCCAACATCGTAGTCGCGGCCGCCGCGCGCCGGCCCCGCATCACGCCGGCTCACGAGCCAACCGGGCCGCCAGCAGCGGCCCGGGCGCGGGCAGTGGCGGTTCATCGGAAGGTGCAAGACCATCTGCTGCGCCTTGCACATTCGCTTCGACGAATGCCTGCGCCACATCGGATCGCAACTGGTACCAATCGAGCATGCGCGACAATTGGCCCCGGTAGAGGCTGCAGACCTGCTCGAGCATCGGCGCATTAACCGGCTCGCACTCGCCCATCTCGTATCCCCAGCGCGCCGCCTCATTGCGGCACAGTCGGCGGATAAGCGACGGCACAGCCGGATCGATTTCTTCGACGCGGATCGGGTGCCTTGGCGTTGGAATGTGTCCCAGCGCCGCAAGCAGGGCATCGCCTTGTTTCTCATCGAGTTGAAGGAGCCGGGCAATCGACGGCACTACTTCCGCCGGCTCGCGCTGGAAGAGATGGAACGGCACCTCGAGCATGCGGTCCGATCCCAGTCGCGGTCGGCCGTATCGGCGCCAGATGAGATGCGACACCACCCAGACGCTGCTGTTTCGGACGATCGACCGCAACGCCGCTTCGCTATCCAGCGCCCGCGGAAGCGAGCCCTCGAGGCGTGCAATGGACATCGTGCACGACACTGGATCGCGCGTCATGTAGATGACGCGGCCGCGCGGAAACAGGGCCGCGAAGAGCGGTCCGATTGACGAAGTTTCCCAGCCCGGACACTTCTCGACCCACCGCGGAGCGCCCCCCGCGAGCATGCGACCGCTTCGGTCGATGTGCTCTGCGAGTGAGTCGAGCATGGCGCTGGCGAACGAACTGTCGTCAAACATCCCCGTGCGGAAGCGGCGCTGCTCGCCGTCGCCGCCGAGCGCGGAGACAAATGGATGTGTCAACCAGTGAAGGGCGCTCTGAATCGTGAAAAATCCCTCGAGAGTGTGCCAGCGATGCATGCACGCGTCCTGCGGGGCTCGCAGCGGTGTCGCCGTGTCGAGCGCGGTGAGGAGCGCCGTCGTTCCAGTGCGCTGCGCTCCGGCGATAAGAAGCGGCCCTCCAGCCGCCGCCGACACTGACTCGCGCGGCGCTTCGCCGAGTTCCACGACGATCGCTCTGCCGTACTCGCGAGGTTCCGAATTCCCCGGCAGCGATATCCAGAGCATGCCGCACCACTGCTCGCGCGGAATACTTTCGTTTTCGTAGGGAAGATTGAGGTGGCAGCGGCCGTCGCCGTGCTCGGCAACGTCCTGAACCGAGGCGCCAGACCGGTTGAGCGGTCGTCCATCGAGCCAGAGAGTGATCTTCGATCGACCATTGATGCGGTCGAGCACTGCCGAATGTCGCAGGGGCACCCCGTGCCCGTGACCCAATCTCTTATGAAAGTGCCGCGGCGTCAGTGTCAGCAGGATGGGTCCGGTCTCGTTCATTCTCGTCTTGAACTCTCTCTCTCTCGCAGCGAGATGGCAAGCAGCGAGCCCGCGCCGGCCTCGGCGTGCATCTGCGGCTCGCTGACCGGCTTCCAGTCGGGCACGAAGTGCATCGCCGCCGCATTCACCGCGTCAGTTGTCAATCCCAGCCACGAGAGTGCGTGAAACACCGTTGGCAGAAACGCATTGCGCACCGGCAGGCGCCACGGCGACGGCGCATCGGCCGCGACCTCGGCCGACTCCGGCTTCTCGTATCCCCATCGCTTTGCTTCGCTGCCGCAGAGGTGCCAGATTGCGGGAACGACCCAGTCGTCCAACCGCTGCCGCTCGACGGCGTGCGTGGGCACCTGCGGCTCATTCAGATCGGCCGACACCGCTTCAATTTCTTCATCGCTCAGATTCGCCGCGGCCTGGATCGCCGCGAGCACCTCGGGTTCGCGTCTGCGAAACTTCGCGAACGAAATCTCCGTCGCTGCGCCGCGGGGCATGATCGGCCGCACGTAGCGCCGCCAGAGGTAGTGCGCCACCGTCCAGCCGGCGCACGCCTGCGCCACCGCCGCCGGCCGCCGCTCCTCGGGCAGGTCATCCGGCAACTCGCCGCGCAGCCGCATGATGGAGAGCACATTGCCGACCGGGTCGCGGCTGAGGAAGAACACGTGCCCGTGCGGGAAGAGCATGGAAAACAGCGGCGCGATCGCCACGCTGTCCCATCCCGGGCACTTGTCTGTCCAGGTCCCCAGTGTGCCGCTCGTCGTCGAGTACGCCCAGTCGATGTGCTGCGCGAGGCGTGCGAGCATCTCGCCGCTCAAGCCGCAATCCTGAAAGAGCCCGGTGCCCCAGAAGTGCCCCGCCGCATCGCTGCCGAAGGGCGAGTAGTGGGGGTGGTTGAGAAACGACTTGAGCAGTTGGGTGAGGTAGAAGCCTTCGAGCGTGTTGTCGAGATAGCCGCGCAGGTCGCGCGGGGCTTTGTAGGGCGTGCAGTGATCGAGCGCCCATTGCAGAGCCGTGCTGCCGCAGCGCTGCGGCCCGAGGATGAGCAGCGGCCTCGCCGTGCTGTGCATGTCGCGATCAGTCGTGAGCGGCACATCGACGACGAGATCGATCGACTCCTGCCGCGGCTGGCGATCGCCGGGGATGGAGATCCACAGTTTGGCCCCGTCGATGAAGCACCGGCCCTCGCCGAGTGTAACGACCTCATCAAGCGAGCCGGTGGGCTGCGAAACTTCCGCGCCGTCGACCCACAATCGCACCGCCGCGCTGCGCGCCAGCCGCTCGCAGATGAACGGGTGATCGAGATCGACGCGATGCGCTTTGCCGACGGTCCCCGAAAAATGTCGCCCCAGCAGCGCGATCTTCATCGTTGCTTTCCGATCCTCTTCACCGCAGAGAGCGCCGAGAGCGTAGAGAGAAACAAGAATCGGTATGGCCGCAAAGAGGCACAAGAGACACAAAACGGAATCGAGATGGGTCGGAATCAGGTCCTGAACTCAACTCCGCGCTTTCAGTCGTTGTTCTCTGCATCTCCATTTTGCGACTCTTGTGCCTCTTCGCGGCTAAGTGTCTTCTCTGCGCTCTCAGCGGTCTCCGCGGTAAACCTACTTCAAGACCCAAACGCCGCTTCGGCCAGGTCGATCGCCCGCGCCAGCGCCGCCGCCTTGCTCACCGTTTCCTCGTACTCACTGCTCGGGTTCGAGTCCGCCACGATCCCCGCCCCGGCCTGCAGGTGGACCATCCACCTTTCGCCGTGATGCTCCTGCACCGGCACGACCATCGTCCGCAGCGCCAGAGCGATGTCCATCTGGTCGTCGAATGAGACCACGCCGATGCCCCCGCCATACGGCCCGCGCCGCGTCGGCTCGAGTTCATCGATGATCTGCATCGCCCGCACCTTGGGCGCGCCGCTGATGGTGCCCACCGGCAGAGCCGCCCGCAGCGCCGCCCACGAGTCGAGCCCATCCGCCAGCGTGCCCGTCACCGTCGAAGAGATGTGCATCACGTGGCTGTAGCGCTCGATCTCCATCATCCGATCGATCGATACACTGCCCTTGTTCGCCACCCGGCCCACGTCGTTGCGCCCGAGATCGACGAGCATGATGTGCTCAGCACGTTCCTTCTCATCGGCAAGCAGCTCGCGCTCCAGCGCCAGATCTTCCTCCTCCGTTGCCCCGCGCTTGCGCGTCCCCGCCAGTGGCCGATTCACCACGCACCGCTCATGCACGCGGCACAGAATCTCCGGACTCGACGCGACGAGGATCGCCCCGCGCGCCTGCAGGTAGATCATGTACGGGCTGGGGTTGACGATGCGCAGGGCGCGGTAGATCTCGAACGGGTCCGCCGCCGTCTGCCGCTCGAAGCGCTGGCTGAGCACGACCTGGAAGATGTCGCCGGCGAGGATGTACTCCCTGGCCCGCTCCACTGCCGCCTCGAATTGCGCCTGCGTCATGTTCGACTGGATCGCCGCCGCCCCGCGCTGCGCCAGATTCATCGCGATCGACCCGGCCGGCAGCGGCACACTGTGCGTCTGCAACCGTTCGACGAACCGATCCAGCGCCGCCACCCCCGCGTCGTACGCCGCATCCACGCGCGTTTGGTCTCCCACCCGCACCCAGCGCACTGCGTACACCATCTTCCGTGCGTGATCAAACACCGCCACCGTCTCATACAGCCCGAGGTGCAGATCCGGCAGGCCGCGATCATCATCCGGCGCGCCATCAAAGGGCAACTTGCCTTCCTCGACGTAGCGCACGCTGTCATAGCCCGCATACCCGACCCACCCGCCGCAGAACGCGCCCGGCAGATCGCCGTGCATCACCGGCCGCAGCCCCGCACTGATCGCGCGCGGCACATCCAGCGGATCGTCAAGCCGCTCGGTTCGCACCGCCCCCGTCAGATGATCCTCGATCGTCACCTCATGCTGCCGCGCGATGACCTCCACGCTCGGCTGGGCCCCGAAAAACGAGTACCGCCCCTGCTTGTCGCCATTCTCGACCGACTCGAGCAGGAAACTCGGCGCCGTCCGCTCGTCGGCCGCCACCAGCCGCCGATACCCCAGCACCGGCGTGAGCTGATCAGAAAACACCCGCCGCACCAGCGGCACCAGATTGCCCCGCCCGGCCAGTTCCCGAAATGTCCCCCGATCCGGCAACGTCATCGCGGGCTGAGTCTAGGCGGTACCGCGCTATTCTCGTCGTGCTGAACCACTCCAGACTGGAGGAGCTTGTGGAATGAGCCTGCGATGGCGAGCAAGAAAATCGCATGGTTTTTCAGGCTTCGGGATAAAACGCGCGCGGATGGACGCCGTGTCCCTTATACTGCGGACCAGACGGCTGGATCTGCATTAGCCCCGACTCCATCGGCAACGCCGGGGTGTGGAGTGGGCCTGTCGGATCTAGCGCAGGGTCCCTGACAGCCCTACAGGAAGGAAACCCCCGTGGCAAGCCTCCCACTATTCCGAATTGCGCGCCTTGCAACGGTCGTGCTCGGTACATTCTTCAGTGTCTCGCCGGTTCTCGCGAGTCAGGACGTAGGGGAGATGGTGCGCCTCGGCCTGAGCGGCGCATACTTCGTGCCGAATCAAGGTCAGTGGTCTGATCCCACGGTTTGCTACGGATTGCGCGCGGCAGGCATGGACATTGCATTCCGCGAATCCTCGCTCACCATGCACCTGTTCCAGGGAGAAATCGAACGACAGAATTCCGCTGCAATCGGAGCAAAAACGGTAGTGGGTGGGGTAGTCGACGCAATCCTGGAGACTTCTGAGTCCGAGGAGATGTTGAACGACGAGATTGCGCTCGCCGTAAGCTTTCCCGGTGCGATCCAGGTTTGGCCGCGCGGCGAGCAACCGCAAGCGGCCCGGTTCAACTACTTCCTCGGTGGTGAAGATCGAATGCCGACGAGCAACGTTCCTTCGTTCACGAGCGTTGTATACGAAGGCCTCTATGACGGAATCGATCTCCATGTGACCGGGAGCGAAACAAGCATCCTAAAGTATGAGTTCCATGTGGCGCCGGGAGCGGACTACACGCGCCTGCGAATTGCATACGACGGCAGCGAGAATGTGTGTGTCGATGAGACCGGTGATCTCAAGATCGAGACACCGCTCGGTACGCTGGTCGATGCGGCGCCCGTCGTATGGCAGGACATCGACGGCCGCCGACAGTTGCTCCGAGCCAGGTATGCAGCGATCGACAGTAGCACATACACAATTGATGTTCTGGATACACCTGATCCCAACCATGTCCTAGTACTTGATCCCGACTTGGAATGGTCACTTTTCTTGGGGGGAATCTATGAAAGCTATGGACTCGACGTTGTCGCCGATTCGGATGGCGATGCATGGGTCACTGGGTATACGAGGTCCGGGAATTTTGAAGGAAGACGGAACTCACGCCACGGGGGGTCGGATTACTTTGATGCCTTCGCACTGAAGGTGTCCCCAGCCGGAACGCTGCTGTGGATGACATACCTGGGAGGTACAAGAACAGACGTTGGTTCAGGTATCGCAGTCGACAGCCTCGGCAATGGGCTGATCGTGGGTCATACGGTGTCGATCGATTTTGAGGGAGCGACCAATTCAAATCACGGTGGCACGTTGGAGCACGATGCCTTTGCGCTGAAACTGAATCAGAACGGGCAATTAATATGGATGTTATATCTCGGAGGCACTTATACCGACGATGCGTACGCCATCGCCATCGACGAGTCGGACAACGCACTGATTGCGGGAACTACCGAGTCACCTGATTTCGAGGGTCAGAACAACACTTTTCATGGTACAAGATGGGAGAATGAAGCGTTCGCGCTCAAGATCACACCGACCGGTGAACTGGATTGGGTGCACTTTCTTGGGGGAACGGGTGAAGATCTTGGGTATGGTGTCGCCGCGGACAGTGGCGGAAACCTGCTGGTAACTGGGGACACAGAATCAGTCGATTTCGAAGGCCGAAACAACACATATCATGGCGGCGGTACTTGGGGAGGAGACGCCTTTGTTGCCAGTGTGAGCCCGACCGGTCAAGTGCGCTGGATGACATACTACGGAGGAAGTGACTGGGACCGTGGCAAAGACATTGCTGTCGACCCGGCCGACAACGCAATTGTGACGGGGTATTCGCAATCCATAGACTTCGAAGGCCGGAACAATTCGAGCCACGGAGATTCGGGGGAGTGCTTCGTATTCAAAGTCGACCCTGCCGGCCAACTGCAGTGGATGACCTACCTTGGCGGCAGCGGTGACGATGATGGGTTTGGAGTTGCAGTTGATCGTGCCGGCAATGCGCTGGTGGCGGGCACGACACAATCGACGGACTTTGAGGGGAGGAACAACGAGCACCACGGCGGAGTGAACGACCTGTTCATACTCCAGGTCGATGCGGTCGGTGAGATTCAATGGATGACTTACCTTGGGGGTAGTGAAGTGGATTCGGGTCGCGATGTGGAGCTGGATTTGCTTGGCAATGCGTTGATAGTTGGATCGACCGAATCAGGGGATTTCGAAGGGCACAGCAACTCGTTCCACGGTTTTACAGACGCGGTGCTCGTCAAGTTAAGTAATCGGACCGGTGTCGCGCTTTCTGTCAATGCGACCTGTCCAATCGGTGGCCCTATTCGCGTGGAGTGGAACGGAGCAACACCCGACGCGCGGGTGGCACTGATCTTCGCCCGATGCGAAGGTGCCTTTGTCGTGCCGGAACAGATGCCCTGTCCCGGCACGTCGCTTGGGCTCTGTGCCAATCAGATTCAAGTAGTCTGGACCGGCCGTTCCGAGGGAGATGGATCGAAGATTCTCAGTTCCTCAGTCGGTGGCGCCGCGTGCGGCTCGTTCCTCCAACTCATTGACCTTACCACCTGCGGCACGAGCAACGTGGCCCGCATCGAGTAGTCAAGAAGTCGACCGCCTGCTGCAAATCAAACCATAAGCCGGGACACTGGCCCCTCGAAATCGCTGCTTCTGGCACGGCGCTCGGCATTTCGAGTGCGTCGCCCGCGCCCCGCCCACCCCTCGCCCTCCCCGCATTCCCGGTTACACTATCTCATGCCCGACCGATCCGCCCCGCAGAGCCCGCATTCGAACCCATCCCTCCTCGCCCAGTTTGGCGCTCCCGAGGAGACCACCGAGTACTACTCGCCCGTCCCCAAGGGCTATCAGCCTTCGCGCCATCGCTACGTCGCCGTCTTCGGCACCGTCATGTCCGGCCTGGGCAAGGGCATCTTCTCCTCCTCCATCGCCAAGCTCCTCAAGGACAAGGGCCTCTCGGTGGCCCCCATCAAGCTCGAGGGCTACCTCAACATCGACGCCGGCACGCTCAACCCCTACCGCCACGGCGAAGTCTTCGTCCTCGACGACGGCACCGAGACGGACATGGACCTGGGCACCTACGAGCGCATCCTCGACCAGAACCTCTCCTACGACAACTTCACCACCGCCGGCCGCATCTACTCGACCATCCTCGATCGCGAGCGCCGCGGCGGCTACCTCGGCCGCGACGTGCAGATGATCCCCCACGTCACCGGCGAGGTGAAGCGCATGCTCCGCCAGCTCGCCATGACCGGCTGCAACGGCGAACCGGCCGACGTCGTCTTCGTCGAGGTCGGCGGAACCGCGGGCGATTTCGAGAACGGCTTCTACATCGAAGCCCTGCGCGAACTCGCCTTCGAAGAAGGCCCCGGCAGCGTCTGCTTCGTCGCCCTCACCTACGTCATCGAGCCCGAGATCCTCGGCGAGCAGAAATCCAAGGCCGCCCAGCTGGGCATCAAGCGCCTGCTCGAAGTCGGCATCCAGCCCCACATCGTCGCCTGCCGCGCCAAGAACCCCGTCACCAACACCGTGCGCCAGAAGATCGCGATGTTCAGCAACGTGCCGCTCAACCGCACCTTCTCGATGCACGATCGCGAGTCGATCTACGTCATCCCCGATGCGCTTCGCGCGCAGGGGCTCGACCGCCAGGTGCTCTCGATCCTCAGCCTGCACGATCGGGTGAACCAGGTGAACGAAGACGCCGCGCGCGAGCAGTGGGGCGGCTTCGTCCATTCGCTCACGCGGCCCAAGAAGCACCGCGTGAGCATCGGCATCACGGGCAAGTACGCGGCGCTCCGCGACGCCTACGCCTCCATCGACAAGGCCCTGGAGCACTGCAGCGCCGAACTCTCCGCCGAGATCGACGTCAAGTGGATCGACACCACGGAGATCAACGACGCCAACGTCGCCGCTTCGATCGAAGGGCTAAACGGCGTGATCGTGCCCGGCGGCTTTGGCGCGCGCGGCGTCGAGGGCAAGATCGCCTGCGTCCGCTATTGCCGCGAGAATCAGCTGCCCTACATGGGCATCTGCCTTGGCTTCCAGGTCGCCGTCATCGAGTTCGCCCGCAACGTCCTGGGTCTGAGCGGCGCCAACTCGACCGAGTTCGACTCGCAGTGCGCCGATCCGGTCATCAGCGAACTGCCCGAGCAGAAGCAGATCGAGGGCCTCGGCGGCACGATGCGCCTGGGCGGGCAGGAAGTCGTCATCCGGGCCGATTCGCTCGCTGCATTCCTCTACGCCAGCAGCCGCCAGCGCGCCGAGGCCCGGTCGCAGATCGGCAACGCCAGGTCGTCCACCTTCCACATTCGCGAGCGTTTCCGCCACCGCTACGAGGTCGAGCCGAGGTACGTTGATCGCTTCGAGGCTGCGGGGCTGATGTTCTCCGGCCGCCACCCCAAACAGCCGATCATGCAGGTGCTGGAGTTGAGCACGGAGATGCATCCCTACTTCATCGGCGGGCAGTTCCATCCGGAATTGACCAGCCGGCCCGCGCGGCCGAATCCGCTCTTCGCCGGCCTGATCGCCGCCGCCGCCCGCCACGCCCGGCCGAGCCTGAAGGTCGAGGAGGTGTCGGCCCGCTGGCTGCGCCCTTTCGAGCCGAGCACATCGGAGGGCGGGGATAGGGTTCGTCCCGCCGTCGCCGTGATCTCCGCCGCCGCGCCGGCGCCGTCGCGCTGACCAGCGGCCGCAGACCCGAAAACCGTTGACCGTCGGCGGCTTGCGACTACCATCGCATCTGCCCGGAAACCGGCCGCGAAGGCCGCCCCGAGGCACGCCCCGGCGGCATAGCTCAGTTGGTTAGAGCGAGGGATTCATAAGCCCTAGGTCCGTGGTTCGAGTCCACGTGCCGCCACTTCCCCGACGACTCCCGGCCAGGAGATGTTGGCGCGCCTCTGGCGGCTGCGGGGCGCAGCTTCTGATATTGACTGCGCGTTAAGTGTCGTTTTCGGACGGATGCACCGCCCGTTAGGGGCATATTGCCCCAATCTGACGCAATTCTTCCCACTTTCGTTCGAGTTGGGTTACACTGGCGCAATTGCTCGGTGAGTGCCGACTCGCTTGCACGCCGAGGTGTCCGACTCGGCCGAACAGCGGGATTCGTGTTGGGGAAACAACCATGAGAGCCTCCGGACGCCACGGGCGATCGGTCGTGCGTGGCATATGGCCATTGGCGTGGGCGCACCGCGCTTCATTTGCTGTCGGGCTCGGTGCCGCGCTGGCCGTGGTCGGTGCGCGACTGGTTCTTCCGTGGACGCTCAAGGCCGCTCTCAAACCACTGCTTTCCGCCGGGCAGTCGGCTGCCGGCGCTGGGGGAGAGTCGCCGTCGCTGACGGGTCCGCTGCTGTTCGCGGCCGTGAGTTTCCTGGTTCTGCTCGTCATCATGGGCTATGCGGACTATCGCGAGCGGCTGTCGTTTGCGCGATTCGCGATCACGGTAATCCATGACCTCCGTTCCCGCGCCGTCGGCGCGATCGGGCGCATTTTGAACAGTCCAGCCGGGAGCGGCGTTCGCCAGGGCGACATCATCGCCCGGCTGATCGGTGACACCGCCCGTATCAAGGCCGGGCTCAAAGGCTTCCTCGTCCATGTCGCGACAAATGGCGCTATGGCGATCGGCGTATCTGTTGTGCTGATCTCGATCGACCCGGCGCTCGGGCTGGTCTTCACGGTGGGCGTGGTGCTCACTGTCCTGGTAACGTGGCGGGCGGCGGGGGCGGTGTACCGTCAGGCCGCGAAGTACCGCGCCAAGGAAGGCGCGCTGGCCGAGTTCCTGCACAGCACGCATTCCGAGCGAACTGGCAGCGAGTCGTTTACCTCCGGCAGCTCCGAGAGCGCGAGCCACGAGGCGCGAATCACCTGCCTGCAGGGCCGGGCCACCTGGGCGGCTCATACCATATTCGGTGCGACCGTGCTGGGCTGTCTGCTCGTCGGCATGGCGGGTGCCCGCTCAGGTCGCATCGAGCCGAGCCATCTCGTCGTCTTCGCGCTCTACGCGCTGATGATGCGCGCGCCGCTCGTGCAACTGACCCGGCAGGGCGTGCGCACGGGCAAGATCGTCGCGTGCCTCGAGCGCGTGCTCGAGATCGTCAACATGGAACCGGCGGCGACTCGCGACACTGGCGTCAGCGCCGTGCTGAAGTCCCGGCTGCGGCTTCGCGACGCGCGCGTGCGACTCGGCAAGCGCCAGGCCAGGCGAAACGTTTTGCGCATCGACTTACTCGAAATCGCCGCGGGTCAGCGTGTGGCGGTCATCGGGCCGCAGGGCAGCGGCAAGACCATGCTGCTGCAACTGCTCGCCGGAAGCCAGCGATCCGCCCGCGGTCGTCTCGACTGGGACGAGCACGAATGGGACCTGGCGAAGGAATCGTTTGAACTTGCCGGGCGATCGTGCCTGGTGCCGGCGCTTCCCGCCTGGCCCCGGCAACCGCTCCGGAACACGCTCGGCATCACGGCGAGCGTCACGGACGACCAGGCTCTGGAGCTGGTGCGCGCGTGCGGCGCCGCCAAGGCGCTTCGTCGAATGGCCGACGGGCTCGACAGTCGCGTCTCATCCGAGGATCTGTCGCTGGGAGAGCGCAAGCAGATCGCGCTGGCGCGAGCCCTGCTGCAGCCGGCGCCGCCGCTGCTTCTCATTGATGACATCGCTGCGGGTTTGAGTAAGCGAGCGGCACGAAAGGCGGTACTCGCCGTACTGGAGCATATCGGCCAGCGCACGCTGGTCATGACGTTCTCACGTCCGATCAGGATTCAGAGATTCGATCGGATTATCGAATTGCGCAGCGGCCGGATCGCGGCCGATGCGGGAGATGGCGCCGTCACAGAGGCGTCAGCGGATTCCGGCGTCGAACACGCGGGAACCGAGTTGCAGCTGTGAGCCCGCGCAAGCGGGGGAGAGGGCTCGTTCTTACATGCAACAGGCATTGATACTGGCCGCGGGGAGAGGGAGCCGCCTGGGCGCGCTGCTGAACGGCAAGCCCAAGGGGCTGCTGACCATCGGCGGCGTCTCGCTCATCGAACACCAGATCGCGACTCTGAGGGCGTGCGGGATCTCACGCATCGGAGTCGTCGTCGGACATGGCGCCCATTACGTTCGAGAGACGATCGGCGGACAGGTCGAGTTCATCGATAACCACGAGTACGCCTCGACGAACAGCCTCTATTCGCTTTGGGTCGCGCGCCGATGGATCGAGTCCGGGTTCATGATGGTGAACAGCGATCTGTTCGCCGACACGCGCATCTACGAGCGCGTGGCGGCGGCGAAAGGCTCCGGACTCGCGTATGACTCAGGTTCCGGCGCCGATCCCGAGGAGATGAAGGTCTCGCTGCGCGGCGCGCGCGTCATCGGGCTGAGCAAGTCAACGCCTGTCGGCGAATCGGCCGGCGAGAGCATTGGTCTGCTCAAGTTCGACGAAGCGGCGGCTCACCGGCTGCTCATTGCGGCCGATCGGATTGTCCGCGACGGATTGATGATGGAGTGGGCTCCCGCGGCCGTCTCAGCCATTGCCTCTGAAGTCGCAATCGAAGCGATCGACATCGCCGGCATGCCCTGGGCCGAGATCGATTTCCCGCAGGACTTTGAGTATGCCACGAGCAGCGTCTGGCGGCGCATGAAGATGCGCATCCCGAGCGAAGCACGCCCTGGCGTCACCGTTAACGGAGCCGGTCACCTGTCCGACGACGCTCAGATCCGCAACGGCGTGGCCGGGGGCCGGCGATGATGAACACGCGGCCTCCGCTCAAGGTGCTCTTCACCGGATATGCACCGGTGCACTTCGCCTGCTTTCGACCTCTCTTCGAGCAACTGACCCGACTGGACGGCGTCGAAGTCATGCTCTCCGGAGGACTGCGGACCAGGCAGGGCGAAGCCGTCACGTATGACGAGCGCGGCATGTATGAGCCGTTCGGGATCGCGCCCGCACAGATCGTTCCGACCGCGGATCTCGGGCGAGTGCAATGCGACGTGCTGTTCGCCGGCAATACGAACATGATCGCACCTGCGCAGGTCGGGAAGCGCGTTCAGATCTTTCACGGCATTTCGTTCCGCAACAAGGCGGTGCGCGCCGAGAACATGGGCGCCGACTACTACTTCCTGATCGGGCCTTACATGAGGCGGCGATTCGTCGAATCGGGACTCATGGAGCCCGGTGATCCACGGGCTCTTGATATCGGATTCATGAAGACCGATCGGCTGCTCGACGGCTCGCTCGATCGCACCAGGCTCGCAGCGAAGTATGGCATCGACGGCTCGCGGCCGATCGTGCTGTATGCGCCGACGGGGCAGAAGTACAACTCTCTGGAAACGATGGGCGAAGCGGTGATCGAAGAGATCGCCAGGTGGGGCGGCTGCGATCTCATCCTCAAGCCTCACGATCATCCGAAGAACACGGAGATCAACTGGTTCGACCGGCTGGCGCCCCTGGGCAGCGCGCACGTGCACATCTCGCGCGAAGTGGATGTCATCCCGCTGCTGTTCCTTGCTGATGTGCTCATGACCGATGCGTCGTCGGTATCGAGCGAGTATTCGCTGCTCGACCGACCGATGCTGTTCCTTGACGTGCCGCGCCTGATCAGGCGGGCCGGGCGCGGCGACGGGAGCCAGCTCGATCTCAACACATGGGGCCGGCATGCCGGCGCCATCGTCGAAGAGCCGGCGCAGGTTGTCGAAGCGCTGAAGCAGGCGCTGGCGAACCCAACACAGTTCGCCCCACAGCGGCGCGCCATGGCCGAGGATCTGTTCTTCAACCGCGGATGTGCCACCGAGGCTGCGTTGAAGTGGTTCCGCCAGACGTTCCTGAATCACGGGCGGCTTCCGCGAAGCGAGTCGAACCACACCCGCACGGAGACAGCCGCGTCCCGCCCATCATCGTCCGACCGACGAATCGACTCACACCCGCCGGGCGCATCCCAATCGGCAGCGCCGGCTCAAACCTGACAGGAGAAGAGAAATGAATCGAGGGCTTTCAATCGCCGCACTGGCCGTATGTGCACTATGCTCGGCAACATCCATCGCCCGCGCCCAGCAGTACGACGTCATCGACCTGGGCACACTCGGCGGCAACGACAGCGAATCGCGCGGTCTGAACGCACAGGGCAAAGTGGTCGGCTATTCCGACATCGTGGGCGGCAATGATCACGCGTTCTACTGGGACGGCGTTCTGATGACCGACCTCGGCACGCTTGGCGGGCGCGAAAGCAACGCGCGGGCGATCAACGACGCCGGGATCATCGTCGGACGGGCGGATATCAACTACTGGACCCAGCACGCCGTGCGCTGGCAGGGAAACCAGTCGCTCGATCTCGGCACGCTCGGGGGACTTCAGAGTTCGGCCTATGACATCAACAGCGCCAATCAGATCGTCGGCTGGGCGGACACCAACACCGGCGCGACGCGCGCGTTTCGCTGGCAGAACGGGCAGATGACCGACCTTGGGACGCTCGGCGGCGTGTCAAGCTGGGCTCGCGCGATCAATGACGCGTCAGAAGTCGCCGGCTACTCGTTCGCGCTCGGCGGCGCCCAGCATGCGTTCGTCATCCGCAATCAGCAGATGGTCGACCTGGGCACGCTCGGCGGCCCCAACAGTTTCGCCTACGACCTCAACGAAGGCGGACTCGTCGTCGGCGAGTCGCACACCGCGCAGGGCCCTTCGCACGCCTGCTACTGGGACCAGAACGGCGCTCATGACATGGGGACGTTCGGCGGTACCTCGAGCCTGGCCTGGGCCGTGAACAACGCGGGCCAGATCGTGGGTTACGCCGATGCCGTCGGCGACGTGAAACGCGCGTTCCTGTGGCAGAACGGCCAGATGTTCCAGCTCAACGATCTCATCTCGCCGCTGGCAGGATGGAACCTCAAGGAGGCGATGGACATCAACGACGACGGCCAGATCGTCGGCCGCGGATCGGTGAACGGACAGACGCACGCCTTTCTGCTCGTGCCTACGGGCAGCAATGTGCTCATCCTCGGCGGACCGACGCCGGGAATCGCCGGCCAGTCCAACACGTTCACGATCGACGGCGCAACGCCCGGCGCGCGCCAGCGGTTCTATTACGGGCTGCGCTCCGGTTCGACCTCGATACCGAATTGCCCCAACATCTCGCTGAGCCTGCAGAACGCCACGCTCATGGGTGCGGCGAACGCCGATCAGAACGGCCATGCCCAGTTGAGCGTGCCGGTGCCAAGCAACGCGCGAGGCGTACTGGTGTACTTCCAGGCGTACGAAGAGAGTTCCTGCCGGGTTTCGAATCGAAACTCGCACACGTTCCAGTAGCGGGCCGACCCGATGGGGAATCGCGGGCCGGGGGAAATGAGGCTGCCATGAGACGCCATCCATTCGCGAAGAACCGGAGCCGGGCGCCGCGGTGCGATGGCGCTTTCACCCTCATCGAACTGCTCGTCGTGATTTCCGTGATCGCGCTGCTCATCGCCCTGCTCCTGCCGGCGCTGGCCCGCAGCCGGCGCTCGGCGCGCGCGGGAACGTGTCTTTCGAACCTGCGGCAGCACGGCGTGGCGTTCAACCTTTACGATCTCGACTACGGCGCACTTCCGCACGAGGACGATTCGAATCACCCGGAGGTTCTGTGCTGGTACTTCGGCATCAACCGCTATCTCGGCGTGCGCAATGACGATTCAGTGCTCGGGCGGACGGAGTTTTATCCAGCCGTCAAGCTGTGTCCCGAAGTGGATCGCACCTCGCCGTCTTTCATCAAGGCGTACCGCTTCAACAGCGGCCTCGAGAACAACACGCAGCCGTTCGTGAAGCTGCAGTGGATTCCGCGCCCCGTGTCTGCACCGATCATCTTTGACGCGGAGTACACCGGGGAGGGCGTCTCGTTCAAGGGGCGCGAAGGAAAGGTGCAGTCGAGACACCTCGGTTCGGCCAATATCCTCTTCGCCGACTGGCACGTCGCGGCGGTCCGCAAGGAGGATGTGGGCGCGCTCGATTGGCAGCGCGAGTAGCGAGGTACGACATCCCGCGACCCGATTGAAGCACGCGGGGCCGTGCGCGCCGGCGGGATGGCGCTGCGCGGACACGCCGGACCGAAGGTTCTTTCGCTGCGCGATACCGACCCGCACGCCCTGTGTGGGTGAGGCGAAGCGGCGCTGCGCTTCAGCATGGCAGCGCCTCGCCGCACCACCCAGCCGGGTGCGTCGGGCGGGTCCACCCGGTTCTGACCGTAATGTGGTCCGAGCGACCCCGATCGCACGGATTGCTGACCCGCCCCGCCTCGTACACTTGACATTATGGCCATCGCCGTCACCGCGATCATCGTTTTCGTGCTCACGATCGTCGCGGTGATCATCGTCGTCGGCCTGGTGGGGCAGGAAAAGAAGATCGAATACGAGATCCCGACGCTGTATGCCGTTGCCGACGACCAGTTCCGCCGCTCGATGGGCAACCTGCTTCCGCCACCGATGTCCGAGGGCAATGCCGTCACCACCCTGATCAACGGTGAACAGATCTTCCCCGCCATGCTCGCGGCCATCGCCGATGCCCGCGAAACCATCTGCTTCGAGACGTTCATCTACTGGTCAGGGCAGATCGGCCGGAAATTCGTCGATGCCCTCTGCGATCGGGCGCGGGCCGGCGTGAAGGTGCACGTCCTCATCGACTGGCTGGGCAGCAAGACCATCGATCCCGCCTACCTCCGCGACCTCGAAGCGGCGGGCGCCCACGTCGAGCTGTACCATCCGCTGCGCTGGTACAACGCCTGGCGCGTCAACCACCGCACGCATCGCAAGCTCCTGATCGTCGATGGCCGCGTGGGGTTCACCGGCGGAGTCGGAATCGCGGATGAATGGGATGGTGCGGGCGACAAACCGACGCGATGGCGCGACAACCACTACCGGCTCACAGGGCCCGGCGTCGCGCAGATGCAATCGGCGTTCATGGACAACTGGATCACGACGCACTCCCACGTGCTGCACGGCCCGGCCTACTTCCCGCCCCTCAAGCAGGCCGGCCCCTGCGTCGCCCAGGTGTTCTCCAGTTCGCCGCGCGAGGGCAGCGAATCTCTGCGCCTGATGTACCTGCTGTCGATCGCTTCGGCGGCGCACTCCATCAGGCTCGCCAGCGCCTACTTCGTGCCCGATGACCTGTCGGTCAAGGCGCTCGCTCACGCGGCTCAGCGCGGCGTGGATGTGGAGATCATCGTGCCCGGGCCCCGGATCGACGTGAAAGTCGCCCGCCAGGCCAGCCGGGCGCGCTGGGGGCCGCTGCTGGAAGCCGGCATCCGCATCTACGAGTACCAGCCCAGCCTCTATCACTGCAAGCTCATGATCATCGACGATCTGTGGGTGTCGGTCGGCTCGACCAACTTCGACAACCGCTCGTTCCGTCTCAATGACGAGTCGAACCTGAATGTGCTCAATGCCCAGTTCGCGCAGAGCCAGGTATCGCTCTTCAATGAAGACCGCTCCCAGTCGCGCCTGATCTCGCTGGAAGAGTGGCGCAACCGCCCGCGCCGGGAGCGCCTCATCGAACGCGCCGCCGAGCTGCTTCGATCGCAGTTGTAGGATTGGATGGGCTCAAGAGCGTGCGAGCGCGAAGCATGGGTCCATCAACGTCATCGTCAATGACGATTCGGTATCCGAACCGCGAGTGCGTGAAGACAAGGCGTGGACTCTCGAATCCGTCACGATGGTAAGCCCTGAACGGACTCGCCCTGAACTGACCGTGCCAGATCGCACACCCCCACGCCACCGCGACGTTCACAATCGCGCCGAGCCGGAGGAACACGAAGATGCGCCGCGCCCGCTTGAGCATGGCAGCGCCTCTCCGCATTCGGTGCAGACGGGCGATGTGCCGCGCGGGTAGCCGCAGGCGGGGCATTGATATCGCCAAAGGCGAATCATCCGGCGCCGGCCAGCCAATCCATATGCAAGCGCGGCGACACAGACCGAGTAGAAACAAGTGTCGATGACAAAGCCGACCGTGATCGGGTGCAACGGCAATACGACTCGTTGCTGGTCGCGCTCGCCGAGGACGAATGCGTACTCCCATCCAACTGTCCTAGAGACCGAGTCATTTGCGAAGAGCATCCCAATCTCCGGCATGCCAAATTGGTATCGCGCCCGCAGCGACAGCATCGGCCAACCACTCGCAATGTTGTAAACATCCGGGCGCCACGCATCCCGATCGGTGTCGGGCCACCAGACCCGCCCGGGAAAACCAGGAAACGAACCGCGTCTTTCTGTAAGCGTCAACGGATTCGTCACGCGAGACCAGTTGTCGATGCGTTGGCTTCCGAACCGATCCAAAACGTCGATCATCGCAGCGTCGGGGGCATAGGGATCACAGAATGTGGCGGACTCTCTCACCGTGTTCGTCGCATACCGCTGTGCATTGGGGACATTGAGTGCACACCCCCAAGCCACAGCCACGTTCACAATCGCGCCCAGCACAAGAAACACCAGAATGCTCCGCGCCCACTTCAGCATCACCCCAATTCTACAGGCCCGGGTACGCCCCGATTCGCTCGGCGGCCGATCCATCCCGCCAGCCTGAAGCCCGTACGATCCTCCGCACGCGCCGAGGATCGTCCCATGCCCGCTCTCGTTGACGCATCACCCCCAGCCACCGCCGCCGTCTTCGAGGCGCGCGGCCTCACCAAGACCTACCACGTCGGCGAGGTCGATGTCCAGGCGCTGCGCGGGGTCGATCTCGATCTCTTCGAAGGTGAGTTCATCGTCCTGCTCGGCCCGTCGGGCAGCGGCAAGTCCACGCTGCTCAACATCCTCGGCGGCCTCGATGTGCCCACCTCGGGCACGGTGCACTACAAGGACCACAACCTGACTGAATACGACGAGGCGGCTCTCACGCGCTATCGCCGCGATCACGTCGGCTTCGTCTTCCAGTTCTACAACCTCATTCCGAGCCTCACCGCGCGCGAGAACGTGGCGCTGGTGACGGACATCGCGCGCGACCCGATGCCGCCCGCCGAGGCGCTGCGGCTGGTCGGCCTGGGCGAGCGGCTCGATCACTTTCCTTCGCAACTGTCCGGCGGCGAGCAGCAGCGCGTCGCCATCGCCCGAGCCGTGGCCAAGCGGCCCCAGGTGCTGCTGTGCGATGAACCGACGGGCGCGCTCGATGTGCACACCGGCATCGTCGTCCTCGAAGCCATCGAGAAGGTGAACCGCGAACTCGGCACCGCGACCGCCGTCATCACCCACAACGCGGTGATCGCCACCATGGCCGATCGCGTCATCGCGCTCTCCGACGGCCGCATCGCATCCGAGCACCGCAACGAAACCAAGTCGGCCGCGCGCGAACTGGAGTGGTAGCCGCCGCATGATCCTCGCTGCTCTCCATCGCAAACTGACGCGCGACCTGTGGTCGATGAAGGGCCAGGCGCTGGCGATTGCGCTGGTCATGGCCAGCGGCATCGCGACCTTCATCCTCGCCGCGGCCACCATGGCCTCGCTCCAGCAGACGATGGACACCTACTACGACCGGCACGGCTTTGCCGACGTGTTTGCCCAACTCAAGCGCGCGCCCAACCGCCTTGGCGAGCGCATCGCCGACCTCCCCGGCGTGGCTCAGTTCGCCACGCGCGTCGTGGTCAACGTCAATCTGGATGTCGAAGACCTCGCTGAGCCGGCGCTGGGCCGGATCATCTCCGTGCCCGAGTCGCACGAGCCGTGGATCAACGGGTTGTATCTGCGCGAGGGCCGCTACATCGAGCCCAACCGGCGCGGCGAGGTGCTGGTCAGCGAAGCGTTCGCCAAGGTGCACGACCTCGTGCCCGGCGACACCGTGCGCGCCGTCATCAACGGCCGGCGCGATGTGCTGCGCATCGTCGGCATCGCGCTGAGCCCGGAGTACATCTATCAGATTCGCCCCGGCGACATCCTGCCCGATGACAAGCGCTTCGGCGTGTTCTGGATGAGCGAGCGCGAACTGGCGCCCGCCTTCGACATGGAAGGCGCCTTCAACGACGTGAGCCTCATCCTCGAGCCCGGCGCGAGCGAAGCCGAAGTCATTCGCCGCCTCGATGCGCTGCTCGATCCATACGGCGGCCTGGGCGCCTACGGCCGGGCGGATCACCCGTCGCACCAGTTTGTGTCCAACGAACTGCACGAGTTGCGCGGCATGACGGTGATTGCACCGCTCATCTTCCTGCTCGTCGCCGCGTTCCTGCTCAACGTCGTCTTCACGCGCCTCATCTCGACGCAGCGCGAGCAGATCGCGGCGCTCAAGGCCTTCGGCTACTCCAACTGGCAGGTCGGCTGGCACTACATGCAGATGGTGCTGGTCATCGCGCTCGTCGGCGCGATCATTGGCACCGGCCTGGGCACGTGGATGGGCCGCGGCCTGGCGGTCATGTACACGCGCTTCTTTCACTTTCCGATCCTGTCGTTTTCGCTACCGCCGCGCGTCGTCGTAACCGCGATCGGCATCTCGATGGGCGCCGGTTCGATCGGCACGCTCACCGCGGTGCGCCGGGCCGCCAAGCTGCCGCCGGCGCAGGCCATGCGCCCTGAGCCACCTGCGAATTTCAAGCCGACCATTCTCGAGCGCCTCGGGCTGCAGCGCCTGGTGAGCCCAGCGGCCCGGACCATTCTGCGCGAACTCGAGCGCCGCCCGCTCAAGGCCGCCATCTCCTGCTTCGGCATCGCGATGGCCGCGGCGGTACTCGTCGTGGGCAGTTTCATGAAGGACTCGGTGGACTACGTGCTCGATCTTCAATTCCGCCGCGCTCAGCGCGAGACGATGACGGTCACGCTCAACGAGCCGATCAACGGCCGGGCCGTGCGCGAGATGCTCCACCTGCCCGGCGTGCTCTCGGCCGAGGCGTTTCGCACCGTGCCGGCGCGGCTGCGGCACGGCCATTACACCCGGCGCGTCGGGGTGACGGCCATCGAGCCCGGGGCCCAACTCTTCCGCGTCATGGACATCCACGGCGGGCTCGTCGAGTTCGACCGCAGCGGCCTGTACCTCTCGACCAAGCTCGGCGACATCCTCGGCGCCGGCCCGGGCGACGTGGTCACGCTCGAAGTGCTCGAATCCGAGCGGCCCGTCGTGCAACTGCCCGTCTCCGGGCTCATCGATGATTTCTCGGGCTTATCGGCGTACATGCGGCTCGACGCTCTGCACCGCCTCATGGGCGAGCAGGACCGCGTCAGCGGCGCGTACCTCGCCGCCGACGAGGCGCGCACCAATCGTCTCTACACCGAACTCAAGAACATGCCCGCCGTCGCCGGCGTCGCGCTCAAGAAGGCGACGGTCGAGAGTTTCAACAACGTGATCGCCGAGAATCTCATGCGCATGCGGCTGGCCAACGTCATCTTCGCCGTGATCATCGCCTTCGGCGTGGTGTACAACAGCGCCCGCATCAGTCTCGCCGAGCGCAGCCGCGAACTGGCGACGCTGCGCGTCATCGGCTTTACGCGCGCCGAGGTCTCGTCGATCCTCATGGGCGAACTCGCGCTGCTCACGCTCGTCGCCATTCCGCTGGGGTTGGTGCTCGGATACACTCTCTCGGCTGCGGTCATTGCCTCTGTCGATTCGGAACTGTTCCGCATTCCCATCGTGGTGAACCGTTCGACCTACGGTTTCGCCGCGCTGGTGGTGATACTCGCCGCGGTGGTTTCTGGCCTGGTCGTGATTCGCCGCATTGCCCATCTTGATCTGATCGAGGTCCTCAAGACGCGCGGGTGATTCATGCGAACGCTTGTCAACCGGATCATCCTTGTCGCCGTGGCTCTGGCTGTGATCGCCGCGATCGTGTGGGCGTTTCTGCCCGAGCCCGTGCCCGTCGATGTGGCCGAGGTGGTGCGCGGCCCGCTGGAAGTGACGGTCGATGAAGACGGCCGCACGCGCATTCGCGACCGCTACGTCGTCTCGGCGCCGCTGACGGCCCAGTTGCAGCGCATCAGCCTTGACGCCGGCGATGAAGTGATCGCGGGCGAAACCGAACTGGCGGTGCTCGAGCCGATGGACCCGTCGCTGCTCGACGCTCGCGCCGCGCTGGAAGCCGAGGCCCGAGTCCGCCGCGCCCAGGCCGCGCTCGATCGCACGGCGGCCGAACTCCAGGCGGCCACGGCGCGCCAGCAGTTCGCCGCGGTGGAACTCGATCGCGTCAAAACTGCCTTCAACCAGCAGGCCGCAAGTCAGGCCGAACTCGACGCGGTTCAGGTCGCCGACCGCACCGCCCGCGCCGATCTCGACGCCGCCACCTTCGCCCGCAAGATCGCCGAGTTCGAACTCGAGCTCGCGCAGGCCGCGCTGCTTCGCACCCGCCCGGTGGGGCAAGGCGAGACCAGCAGCGAGTACCTCGTGATCCGCTCACCCATCACTGGCCGCGTGCTGCGGGTCATCCAGGAGAGCGCCGCAGTCGTCAATCCCGGCTCGCCGCTCATGGAGCTGGGCAACCCCGCCGATCTCGAGATCGCCGTCGATGTTCTTTCGACCGATGCGGTGCAGATTCAACCCGGCGCGCCCGTGCACATCGAGCGCTGGGGCGGCGATGCGCCGCTGAGCGGCGTCGTGCGACTCGTCGAACCGCAGGCGTTCACGAAGATCTCCGCACTGGGCGTCGAGGAGCAGCGCGTGTACGTCATCATCGACTTCACCGATCCGCTCGACAAGTGGCAGTCGCTCGGCGACGGCTACCGCATCGAGGCGCGCATCGTCACCTGGCGCGATGACAACGTCACCAAGGCGCCGGGCGGCGCGCTGTTTCGCCGCGGCCAGCAGTGGGCTGTGTTCGTGGTCCGCGATGGGAAGGCCGCGCTTCAGCCGGTGACCGTCGGCCACCGCACGACGCTCGAGGTCGAAATCCTCGAAGGACTCGAGCCGGGCGATCGCATCATCGTCCACCCGAGCGACGAAGTGAGCGACGGCGCGCCAGTGAAAGTGCGGTCGTAGCGCTCCAGAACGGCAACGCGACCGCCATCGGCGGCCGCGCGCGGGAGGAAAGAGAGAAGAAAGGCGCGACGGCCCCTTTCGAGACCGTGCGCCAACCGAGTGAAGAATCCGTGGAAAGAGGCAGACGGGTGGATTGAGCCACGCGGCCCGCGTCTTTCCGTATCGTCACAGGCCGGCTACGTTGCTCGTGGTGCACGAGCCGCCCTGAATGAGTTGCAGGAACCCGCCGCACGCCTGCGCGCCGGCATTGCCTGAAATCGAGCCGCTGCCGTTGCCCGTCGAGAACGTCCCCGGAGGCGTGACCACGCGCAGTTGATTCGCGCTCAGGCCCAGTTGCGTGCCCGCGCAAGGCCGGCCGGTGGGAATGACGAAATTGCCCTGCGAAGTCGCGAACAGCAGCGCCTGCTGGGCATTGGGCGTAGCGCCAGACCAACTGATGGTTACCTGGCCCGGGCACGTGCCGGTGATGGTCAGGGTGTAGCCCCCGCCCGTGCAGGTCGTATTCAGGTGCACGGTGATGTTGTTGCTGTCGCGGTTGCTCACGACGAGGTCCGGCGAACCGTTGCCGTCGAGGTCGCCGGCTTCGGCCGATTGGGGACTCACGCCGCTGGCGAACAGCGATGCAGCGCCGAAGGCGCCCGAGCCATTGTTGAGCAGCACGCCGAAGTTGCCCGAACTCTGGTGGGTCGTGACCAGATCGAGTGATCCGCTGCAGTCGATGTCGGCGACGTTGACGTTGGAGGTGTCCAGGCCGCCGGTGGGGTAGTGCACGGGGCCGCTGAAGGCCATGCCGCCGGTGGCCAGGAACACCGTGGCGCTCTCGACGAAGTCGCCGTTGGTCGCGGCGACGAGATCATCGCGCCCGCTCGCATTGAGATCGGCGGCGACGATGCCCTCAGGGCGGCGCTGGCCGCCGACGGACAGCGTGCCGGCCGGGCTGAAGGCGCCGCTGCCGTTGTTGGCAAACAGCGAGATGCTGCGATCATCGTGATTGGAGACGGCCAGGTCGTTGTCGCCGTCACCGTCGAAGTCGCCCAGCGCCGCGCCGCGCGGCTCGGCGCCGGCCGCCAGCGTCGTCACGGCGAATGAACCACTGCCGTTGTTGATCAGCACGCTGGCGCTGTTGCTGTCGCGATTGGCCACGGCGAGATCGGCAATGGTGTCTCCATTCAGGTCGGCCGCACTCAAGCCGCGCGGATTCGCCCCGACAGTAAACGAGCCGCCCACGGTGAACGACCCGGCGTTATTAAAGAGGATCGTCACGCGCCCGGTGTTCTGCATAGCGACCGCCAGGTCCGCGTCGGTGTCGCCGTCGAAGTCGGCCGCGACGATCGAACCGGCGCCGCTGCCGCTGGGCAGTTGGATCGAGGCGCTCTGGTTGAGCGAGCCGTTCCCGCTGTTGAGCAGGATGATCACGCGGTCGGGCGTGTCGACGGTGACGGCCACGTCGAGGCCGCCCGCATTGTCGAAATTGGCTATCGCCGAGTCAGAAGGCCGTGGGCCAACGGCATAAGGAACCGGCGCCTGGAAACTCACTTGCCCGAAAGCGCTGGCGCCCAGGAACAGGCTGGGGGCGAGCAAAAGGAATCGTCGTCGAAGTGTCATCGTGTCTCTCCTTTCGAGGTCTCTCGAAATCGCGATGAAGTCCGTCGTTTCCGGCGCCGGGGGCGGCGCCGACCTAGGCCGGTGGATTGCACGTGCAGTCCCGACTGACCCAGCCTTAGTCGATGGAACGGCGGGTTGTGAAAAGCCCGCCTGCGGCTTTCGCCGCATGCGGGAGGAGGAGGAAGTGGTGGGCGTTACTGAATTTGCACGAAGGTGGCCGAGATGCCCTGGCCGCCCCGTCCGACGCGGATGACGTCGTCGGTGTTGATGCGCGGGCCGGTCGGACGGCCGTCGGCGCCGGGCGTGACGCCGAAGATGTCCTTGCGGAAGGTGCCGCGGCCAAAGCCGTTGGTCACCATGGTGCCGACGACGCGGCCGTTGATGGTGATCTGCAGAGTCATGTTCTGCGGGGCGTTCTCGACCTGAACCTCGAGGGTCTGGTCAAGCAGGCCGTTCTCCGGCGACTCCTTGTACTTGGCCTTGAGGACGACGCCGTTCTGCGTGGCGTTGGCTTCCCAGATCTTGTCGTCGGGGTTCGCCTGGGCCGAAGCGGTGTTGAACGCCATGAGGGCGAGGACGAGAACCGAAAGAAGCGAGGTGATTTTGCGAGCGGAAAACATTGGTAAACTCTCCTGAAATCATTGATGGTGTTGAAGTGAAACAGTTCAGACGATCGAGCACGAGGTGGTGAGTTGCAGGCTCACCGCTGCAGCGAATGGCCCGATATGCAAGGGCTGTGCCAGACGCGGCGGCCTGTCGCCGACCCGGATCGACGCGCAGCCGGAAAAGCCGCTATTCCACAGCGTTTTGCCGGTTTTTCGCAGCGAGCGGCGTCGCGAATATTGACGAATCAGCGTCAGAGCCGTCGAGCGACAGCGGCATTCCGGCGTCTCCCGTGGGCCGGCCGGAAGCCTCGCGGCGGAAAACTTTGGCCAGCCGACAGTCGCGCAGATATGTGGATGGCCCTGTGCAAGTGTCTGAAAATCAGGGAAGAAACCCCGATTCACACGCTTGCAATGCCCGTGGATTTCGATAACATAGACGTTTAAGTGCGGCGGCTTATGCCGCTGCCCCGACGCGTTTGTTTGCGTGGAAGCGAAGAAGTGAGAGACTCCTCCACAGCCCAGATGACGCACTGCCGCTCCAGCCGCGCCTTCACGCTGGTTGAGCTGCTGGTGACAATGTCGCTCATCGCAATCCTCCTCTCCCTGCTGGTGCCGGGCGTGCAGTCCGTGCGCTCGCGATCGCGCGCCTACGCCTGTCAGGTCAACCTGCGCAGCGTGTCGTTCGATTTTGCGATCTTCGCGGACGCCTCGTTGCACGGCAATCGCGGCGACGATGCCGGCTCAACGTTCCGACTCGAGACATTCCAGGAATCGCAGTACGGGATTGACGAATTCTGGCGGCGACCCGGATCCATCTTCACCGGCAGCGTCGCCGACCTCGGCGTCATGGGATGCGACGAAGTGCGTGGCGAGGTCATCCTCCGCTCGGATACGCCGTGCCGGTCCGGCGCCGTGCAGCCGGCCCGAAACGTCTCCTATGCCTTCAACCTGCAACTGGACTCGCCCGAGCAGTTGGTGGGCGGCTTCTGGATCGCCCGCCAGGTGCCGTTGAGCGACCGCATCCTTAACTCGCCCGTCGCGCGGCCCGACGAGATCCCGCTCCTGTGGGACATCGACGGCGCCGTCGCGTCCGAGCGCGGCGTCACGCCGCACTATTCGGCCGCGCCCAGCGAGCCCGGCCGGCCGTATGGCGACGGGCAGGAGTGGTTCCCCTCGCTGCGTCACGGCGGAACCGTGCAGATCGCGGCGCTCGATGGCTCGGTTCGCGCGACGGATTCGCCGCTCGAAGACGCCGACTGGCGCTGGGATTACCGCCCCGTTCGCTGACGATTTTTTTCCCCGAGGGTGCGCCAGCACCGTCATGCCTGCGCAGGCAGGCATCAACGAGCGTGCATGCGGCGTGTTTTCTCTCCTTGGACGCCAACGCTGCGTTGTGGATTCCCGCCCCGACTCTCCTCGGGCCGTTCGCGCGCGCCAATGACAGATTGGACCAACGCACCCTCACACGCTGCCGAGGCGCACTCGCAGCTGACTACACTGTCGTGCCTTGAAACTGCTGCAGAAGTTCGCGTTGCTGATTTCGCTCCTCGGGCTTAGCGTCGTGCTGAGCCTGGGATTTGCCGCGTGGAGCGTGCAGACCGTCAGTGAGGAAGTCAGCAGCGCCTACAGCGACCTCACCTTCGTGCTTGATCAGCTCGACCGCATCAAACAGGCGTTCGAGCATGACCTCGCCGCGATCAACAAAGCCAACGACGGCGGGCCGGCGCTGATCGAACGCATTCCGCTCGAAGCCCAGATTGACCCGGTGGTGGAGGCACTCCGGACGACGCCCGGCTTTCGCCGTCGCGTGGGTGAGAGCACCTCGACGCTGCTGATGTCGCTGGTCAGCCGCTGCAAGAGTCTTATGGGAGAGTACCAGGACGCAACGTTCACGGCCCCGCCCCTGCCGATCGAGCACCCCGTTCGCGCCGGCGCTCAGGCGCAGTTCGAAGCCACGCACGCACTGATTGAGCGCGTGCAGGCCCAGTTGCTGCGCGACGTCGAGATCTCGCTGGTCTACGGCCGTGACCTGCGCGCTATGCTGCTGCGCATCATCGCGGCGTCGCTGGCGTTCTCCGTGCTCGTGGCGCTGCTGGCGCTGATCCTGGTCCGGCGGTGGGTGCTGGCGCCCATCACCAGCCTGCGGCAGGCGACCAGTGAACTGGCCGCAGGGAACCTCGGCTATCGGCTGGAGGTGCGCAGCGCCGACGAATTCGGCCAGTTGTCGGGCGAAGTGAACCACATGGCTGAGATGGTCGTCGCCGCACAGCAGCGGCTCGTCGAACGCGAGCGGCTCGCGGCCGTGGGTGAACTCGTGCGGCGGCTCGCCCACAATCTGCGCAACCCGCTCGCGGGCATCCGCGGGCTCGCGGAACTGACGCTGGGCGAATTGCCGGCGGACTCCGAACTGGCCGAGAACCAGACGCGCATCGTCGGCGCGGTTGACCGTTTCGAGAAGTGGCTGGCGGAGCTGCTCCGCTCGACGAGCCCGATGAAACTCCAGCGCGAAACCGTCGGTTCGCGCGAACTGTTCGACAGCCTGCAGGCCTCGCACGCTCCGATGGCCCGTTCGAGAAAGATCACGCTTGAGCTGCGCGATGCGGGTCTGCCGCCGTCGTTTCACGTTGACGCGGCTCAAATGGAGCATGCGCTGGTCGCCATCATCAGCAATGCCATCGAGGCCGCGCCCGAAGGCGGCACGGTGCGCGTCACCGGCGGAGTCGAGGAGGCCCTCCAGGGGCCGATGGTGTTCATCCGCGTCGAAGACTCAGGCGCCGGAGTGGCGCCGGAGGCGATGGGTCGCCTGTTTACGCCCCATTTCACCACAAAGAAGCACGGCACTGGCATCGGGCTTGCAGTAGCGCACAATGTGATTACCGCCCACGGGGGGCGAATCCGCGTCGATCGCTCGGCAGACCTCGGCGGAGCGGCTTTTATCGTGACCTTCCCCGTGGCAGGCGGCGCCTAGGAGCCCGAAGTGGCCAAAATTCTCGTCATCGAGGACGAAGAGAACCTGCGGTATTCGATCAAACGCACCCTGGCCAAGGCCGGGCACGCGGTGTTCGACGCTGATCGGGTCGCCCCGGCTCTGAGCATCGCCACGGCTCAGGAGCCCGACGTCGTCATTACCGACCTCAACCTGCACGGCGGGGATGACGGCCTGGACATCGTCAAGCGCCTCCGGGCCGAAGGGCAGAGCGCGGCCGTCATCGTCATCACCGCGTACGGCTCGGTCGAGACGGCTGTCGAAGCAATCAAACAGGGCGCCGATGAGTTTCTGCAAAAGCCGCTTTCGATGGAGGAACTCAAGGTCGTCGTCGGCCGCGTCCTCGAAAACCGCAAGGTGCGCAGCCGTCTCGATCTCTACGAGCGCATCGAGCGTTCGAGCCGCGGCGAAAAGGAAATGCTCGGCGCCAGCCCGGCGTGGCGCAAGACGGTCGAACTGGCACAGCGCCTCGCGCAGTTGCCCGTCAAGTCCGGCACGGAGCCGACGACGATTCTGCTGCTGGGTGAAACCGGCGTGGGCAAGGGCATGCTGGCGCGGTTCATCCACGAATCCTCGGCCGAGGCCAACGAGCCGTTCGTGCACGTCAATTGTTCGGCGCTGCCCGCCAATCTGATCGAGGGCGAACTCTTCGGCCACGAAAAGGGCGCCTTCACCGACGCGCGCGAGTCGCGCCAAGGGCTCTTCGAACTGGCCGACGGGGGGACGATCTTCCTCGATGAAATCGGCGACATGCCCATCGAGTTGCAGAGCAAACTGCTCATCGTCGTCGAGCAGGGCACCTTCCGCCGCGTCGGCGGCTCCACCGAGCGGCGCGTGAACATGCGCATCCTCGCCGCGACCAACCACGACCTCAAGGAGCGCGCCGAGCGCGATGAATTTCGACGGGACCTGTTCTACCGATTGAGTGGATTGACCATTCCCATCCCCGCGCTGCGCGATCGGCAGGGCGATGCGCTGCTCATTGCCGAATCTCTTCTGGCCGCCGCGGCCCGCAAGTTTCACCGGGATCGACTGCACTTCAGCGCCGAGGCGAAACGCGCTGTCGAGGCGCACAACTGGCCCGGCAACGTGCGCGAACTGGCCAACGCCATTCAGCGGGCAGCCCTGCTGGCGGAGGGCGACGCCGTCCAGCCGCACGACCTGGCGCTGGGCAGCACCAGGATCCCAGGCGCCGCGCCCGAAGCTGGCGGCAGCGCCGCATCGGGGCCGGCGGCCCGCGTTGAAGACCTGACGTTTGACTTCGATCACGGCTCGTTTACCGCCGAAGGCGTCGAGGAGCGGCTCATCCGCGAAGCCTTGCGCCACGCGCGCGGCAATGTCTCGCGCGCCGCCAAACTGCTGGACATGAATCGAAGTTCGCTGCGCTATCGCATTGAGCGCTACAAGCTTGACGAGTTCATTCAGGAGGTGTCGGCGACATGAGCCGCAGTTCCATCCAATCCTGGTCGCCGCGCTCGCTGTGCCTGGCGGCGGCCCTCGCGGCGTGCGTCACCGGCGCGTGTCTCGGCGACGACGATCCTCGCACCTATGCCGACCCCCTCGGCGATGCGGTTGCCCGCCGCACCGATCTCGGCGCCGACGGCCCGCTCAATCCACAGGCCGGATTTCCCGATCTCCTCGGCATGGCGTACGGCGGATGGACCACCAGTTCGCCAAGCTCCGACCCCTACAGCGGCCGATGGATCGATCCGCGCGACACAAATCTTTTCCGCATCGACCTGGTCTTCAATGGCGTAGTCAATCCTCCGGGCCCGCTCAATCTCCAAGGCGAGGGGTACGACCCGTTCCGATACGGGCTGAATCCGGTGTACGGCTACATCGAGTTCGATCTTGATTCACGCCTCGACACCGGCGGCGAGATCGACAACGTCCGCAATCGCCCGCTGGGCAACGTCTCGCGCTTCGGCGGGCGATTTGAAGACTCCGTCGGCGGGCGCGCGGCCGTTACCGCCGATGACTTCGACGGCAACCTGCTCACGGCGCCGCTGGTCGAGCGCTCGGGCGAAGAAATGCATCTGGCTTTCTGCGCCTGCTTCGGCCTCACCATCACGCCGATCAACGATCCGACTCCAAACACCTTTGACGCCGGCGACACATGGATCGTCTCCGGTCGCTTCCTCGCGCGCACCCACGCCTTCAGCCGGTACAGCGGCGCTTTCGGCGGGTCGCGCTCGGGCGAATACGATCCGGTCGTCAAACTGCGCTTCCAGCATGACCTCCAGAGCGATCGGACGACGATCACGCTCATTCACGGCCTGGACAACAGCGGCACGGCGGCGCTGCTCGGCCAGGCGACCCAGCCCATCGATTTCAACGCAGGCAATCAGACCAGCATCCTTGAGATGCTCACCGAGATCCGCTTCACCGCCCAGCACACCAACGATCCCGGCCAGGGCACGCCGTTTGATCTGCTCCGCGACTGGGCCGATAGCAATCACGGCGAACTCGACGACTACCTCCGCGTCCAACAGTGGGAAGTGCTCGCGCTGGTGGGCACGGCCTATGCGCAGGCCCAGAACGACGCCCTCTTCGCGTGGACCGACGTGGCGCCGAAAGTCGAGCCGGGCGATTGCGATGGCGACGGCCTGGTCAACAGCCAGGATCAGCAGATGCTGATGACCGCCATCCGGCAAACCGACGGCACGTCATTCGACGCCGACGGCCAGCCCAACGGGCAGACGACGCTGCGGGACTTCGGCCGCAACTTCGCGCTGTACGACATTGACTACGACAGCAGGATGGGTTCGCTGGATCTTGCGGAGATTGGCTACGAGAAGCCCGGCGACGTGAACAGCGACGGTCGCGTGAATCAGTTCGACCTGGCGCTTATCAAGGCGATGCGCGGGCTGAGCGCCGGCCACCCGCTGTTCAACCCCGCGGCGGACATGAACCACGACGATCGCATCGACTCGCTCGACGAGAAGGTCTTCATCGACATGATCGTCGGGAGCGTGCGGCGCTAGGGCGTCCCGGGACGTTCCTCCACGTTCACGCGAATCTCGCTGCTGTTGGCGCGGATCTCCGGCACATACATCGCGTGGCCCAGCAGCGGCATGGCGTGGAAGCGGCCGGGCACTTCGGCACGCGCTTCATAGCGCACCTGCCAGTACCCCTGGCCCAGTTGATCGACGAAGAAAACCACCTTGCGGTCGCGCAGTTCCTGGTGCACCCAGCGCGAGCGGCCGGTGAGATTGCTCGCGTCGCCGGTGATCGACCACGGATCGAATTCGCGCCGGCCGTCCTGATCGGTCGCCTCACCCTGGGCAAAGAGCCGCTGCGCGGCGGCGTTCTTGATCTGATGAATGTACATCGATTCGCCGCTGCGGATCTGCGTCGCTTCAAAGCCCGCGGGCTTCAGGTCCTCAAGCACGAGATACTCGTAGTCGTTCTTGGCTTCGATGGTGAGCACGACCTCGACGCGGTCGCCGCTGTTGAGGTGGTCTTCATCCTTCAGCGGCACGCGCACATACTCAACGCCGCTGAGCAGCGTGGGCGCCGGCACGAGGCGGTAGTAATCGCGGCGCACGAAGATCTCGTTGCCCGCCGGCGTGACGGGCTCCTCGGTTGAGAAGAACTCCGCCTGAGCCGCGAAGTAGAGCGCCGTGTCGCCTTCGAGGCGGCGAATGCGGATCGTGTTGGCGCCGGACTGGATGCTCGCCTCAGGCACCGCAAACACAGCCGGGGCGCTGAGAATGCTCTCGCGCGTTACCTCTGACTTGCCCACGAGTCGGCCGTTGACCATCACTTCATAGCGGCCGGTGGCTTCGAGTTCGCCGCTGGCGCGGAGGTAGTCACACAGCGTGAGCACGGCCATGGCGGTGTCGCGTGTGTTGGTCCACTGCGCACCGCGCCGGTTGCGAATGAGCCAGTTCGTCGCCGGTTCGATGAGTTCGCTCTGGGGCGCGATGGCCAGCAGTGCGCGGAGGCACAGCGTGGTCGATTCGATGCCGCCGTCCCACCAGTAGCGATAGCCGCTTTCTCGCCCCCAGTGCGCCGTGCCCAGGACGGTGGCCGGCGAGCCGTCGGCGTTCTTGACGAGGATCGACTGGTCGGGGCGATCATCGCGGATCACGCCGTTTTCGAGATTGCGCGCCAGCGTCTGCGCCTGCTCGGCTTTGCCGAGGTGATGCGCGCTCAGGGCCAGCAGCGCGCGGCCGGTGGCGCTGAGTTGATCGCGCTTCTGCCAGAGGTTGTCGAACGCGGTCGCGACGGCGCCGTGCGATTCGAGCGGCAAGCTCGTCGCCTTGCTCGCGGCCAGGGCGTGCAGCATCCACGCCTGGAGTTCCGGCACGTCGCGCGCCGTGTTGAGCCGCTGCACGAGATAGTCGGCGCCGGGCGTGATCATGTCGCCGGGCACATCGAGTTCCGCCTGCCGCGCCAGGCCCAGTCCCCACACGACGTATGCGGTCATGTAGCGATCGCTCTCGCCGCCTTTCCACCAGCCCCAGCCGCCGTCGTCGTGCTGCATGTCGTCAAGCCGGCTCAGGCCGGCGGCGACGATTTCATCGAGTTGGTCGAGTCCCTTGGCGTCGTCGCGCGGCTGCGCAGGTTTGCCGTCAACCATCTCAATGCCGCCGAAGGTGCGCTTCGCCACCTCCTCGGCATCGAGTCCGAGATCCGCCAGCGTGCGGTTTACGATCACCGCCGGCAGGAAGCGGCTCATGGTCTGCTCGACGCAGCCGTAGGGATATTCGAGCAGGTACGGCAGGGCGTCGAGCATCGTCACGGCCATGCTCGGCGTCACCTGCACGCTCATGCTCGTCGTGCCCACGCGCCGGGCCTCGGGCAGATCGAGCGTGACGATCGCCTGATCGCCTCGCGCCTTGCCCGAGACGGCGACGAACTTGTCGATGCCGTGATCGTGCACCGGGAACGTGGCGCGCACGGCATCGGAGATATCCGTGTCCTCGATCTTCGTCGAGACGCTGACTGCCGCTGTGCCGCTCTTATCGGCAATGAACTTGAGATCGAATCGTGTCTCGCCGCCTGCGTCGATGACGCGCCCCGCGCCTGGCGCGAGCCGATCGTGGTAGTTGCCGTCTCCGCCGCGCCGGCCGCGATAGATCAGGCCCTCCATGTCAACAAAGGGCAATTGCGAGATGCGCTCGTCCGTGTTGTTGCGAACGATGTAGGAGATGACGAACTCATCGCCGACGGTAATGAAGCGCGGTCCCTGGATGCGCACGGTGATGGGCTTGTTGGTGCGCGCCGTGGTCTCCCCCATGCCGAACCTCGCGCCCGTCGTGTTGGCGCGCGCCTCGGCCTTCCAGCGCGTGAGGGTTTGCGGGTAGGGGACGGTGACGGTGGCCGTGCCGCTGTCATCAGTGATCACGCGGGCGTCCCAGAACGCCGTGGCGCGGAAGTCAGTGCGGACGACAATGTCGGCCGGCGGCTGGCCCTGCTCGGGCGATCCGGCGGGCGGCGGCGGCGGGGGACTGCCCGCGGCCTTAGACGCCGGGCTGGCCATCCGGTACGCGGCGGCTCCCTCAAAGGACGTTGCTCCTCCGTCGTCATCGCGGAAGAAGTTGCCCGTTGAACCGCCGCCTCCGCCCTCGAATCCGACGGCGGCGTTGCTCCGGGCGCCTTCCTTCTTTTCTGCCGCGAACCGCGCATCCTCATACCGGCCCGACTCGGTTTTGACAAGGCGAATCAGCGGCAGTTCTTCCAGGCTGCCGTCGGTCGTGACGGCGTTGCGCTGCTTGCGGTCGTAAAAGAACGCGCGCGGGTCGCCGGCGTACGCGCTCTGGATGTACAGCACCGATTCATCAAACACCGACACCGCGACCTCGGCGGCAACGGGCCGGCCCTGCTGATCTGTCGTCGTGATCTGGAGCGTGCCCTCGGCGCCGGGTTCGTACATCTCCTGATCCGCCTTGACGGCGACGTTGAGGAATTGCTCCACCGGCGGGATGATGATCTCCTGGCTTGACTCGGCCATCGCCGCGCCGCTCACCATCGCCGCGGCGAGGAACACATTGGGGATGTACGCTTCGCGCACCTCGATGTTGAGCAGTTTCACGTTGCCGGCCACGTGCACGAGTTGCCAGTCGTACAACTCCTCGCCTTCGATCGTGAACAGCACGTAGCGGTTGCTCGACGACGTGGAGATCATG
The DNA here is from genome assembly GCA_020852515.1 of Phycisphaerales bacterium. Classification (NCBI taxonomy): domain Bacteria; kingdom Pseudomonadati; phylum Planctomycetota; class Phycisphaerae; order Phycisphaerales; species Phycisphaerales bacterium. The sequence continues at coordinate 36,468 of JADZAS010000011.1, read as the reverse complement.
ACCGGAGCCGTCGCGCCCAGCGCAAAGGTGTCCTTGTCCACGATGAGTTCGACGCCGTCGTTGTGGTAGCCGAGGCTGGCGGTCTGCTGCGTCGTCACCCACGCCGCGGTCTGCGCGGTGACGGGCACGAGCGGCGGGTCCGGGCTGGCCCACTCGATGATGTAGTAGCCCTCGCGCTGCGCGGTGAAGGTAAACGTCGCCTCGCCGTCTTCGTCCGTCGTCACCTTCTCCGAAGTCACTTTCTCGGAGCGATAGCCGCGGAAGATCGGCTGCCACCGGTGGTGCTCCTCGGGGCGCGGCGGAGGCGGAAAGACTCCGTACTGCTCGCGCAATCGCTCGACGCCGTCGAGCAGGACTTCGCGGCCGGCGGGATCGACCCACACCTCATCCCACCACTGGCGCATCACCGTCACCGTGCCTTCCACGGCCACGGGAGATCCGTTGGGGTCGAGCGCCTTGATGCTGGTCTCGATCTTGTCGCCGGGCCGGTGAATCTTGTGCGCCACTTCCGGATAAACGAAGTAACTCTGCCGCGTCACGCGCACGCTGCCGCTTCCGGTGATCTCGCGCCGCGAGAGGTCGGTCACGCGCGCTTCTATCGTGTACTCGTAGTCCTGGTCCGCGTCGAAGGGCGTCTCAAAGGTGATGCGAGCCCGGCCCTCCGAGTCGGTCTTGAGCGTTTCGGTCTTGATCGTCTCACCGCTCCACCAGCCGTAGGAGTTCCACCGGTTCGCATCTTCGTAGAGCCACGGGTAGGGGCGCGGCGGCTCGTATGTCTGCCAGAACGGCCGCTGCTTGACAACGACTTCGACGTCGGCGCTCGCCACGGGCCCGCCGAAGTAGTACTCGGCGACGATGTCGGCCGTCACCACGTCGCCCATGCGAAACAGGTGCGGCTGGCCTTCGTCGTCTTCGAGCGGCTTGACGGTCACAATGAACTCGGGCAGTTTGTATTCCTCGACACGAAACAGCGTCGCGGACGCCACCTGGCTTTCATCCCCGGCCGCGTCGAGCGTGCTGAAGCGAATCGTGTATTCGCCCAGCGGCCAGTCGGACTGGAGTTGCAGCGATGCGAACGCGCTTCCGAACTCGCTCAGCGCAGTCTCGCCTTCGAAGACCGCCGTGTCGCGCGGATCGACGATGCGATAGTGCAGCGTCCGTTCCGCGGGAGTGGTCCAGCCGTTCGGGCTCCACGTGCGCGCCACGAAGCGGTAGTTGGCCGTGTCGCCGGGGCGGTAGGCCGGCCGATCGCTGTGCGCGTAGATGCGCCACTGCACGCTCTCGTCGCTGCGGTCCCACCAGTAGCCCTCGTAGGACGTGAGAAACGTCTGCCGCGCGCCGTCGCCGGCGAGAATGAGCAGACTCACATTCTCCGAAGAGCCGGTCGCGGGCTTGGCCTGCAGATGGGCGATGCCGTGCGAATCGGCCGCAGCGGTGTAACTGTTGCCCGTCCACTTTTCGTCCGGCGCGGCGAGGTCCCACGCGCGAAACTGCACGTCCGGGGCCGGGGCGCCGGTCAGTGCATCGCAGGCATACAGCAGCACGTCGTTGCCCCGGCGCTTGGAGACCACCGCCAGGTCGCTCACCAGCACAAGATCGACCACGCGAAGATCAGCCCCCGCCTGCGCCACGAGAATGTACGCGCCGGCCGGAAGTGGCTCTTCGAGTCGAATCTGATCAGACATCGGCTCGTGACGGCCGGTGTCGCCGGTCTGCTTTGACCACCTTCGTGCGACTTCAGCGCCGTTCAGATCCACGTGGCGGATCCACCCGTCAACCGCGCTGCCGTAGTAGCGGCGCCGGTTGTCCTGCTCACCAGACTTCATAGCGCCGGTCAGCGCCGTCCGCTCGCGCAGGTTGACGCGATACAGGATGAAGTCGATCTGCTTCACGTTGCGCCACTGCGCGTCGAAGGCAATCTCGGAGTTCGGCAGGAACGCATGGCTCACGTACACGTCGAGCGCAGGCAGGACGATTTCGTTGTAACGCCGCACTACCTCGTCGCGATCGATCTCCTCGGCCTTGAACTCGTCGAGCAGGCGCTTGTAGAGTTCGGCGGCGCGAACGTAGTCGGGCTTCCAGGTCCATTGGCCGCTCTCGAGCACTTCGATCTGGCCGTATCGCGTGCACCATTCCGCGTAGGCCATCAACGCGTCCACGTAGCGTGAGTCGCGGGCATCGGTCTCGAGCGCAGCTTCGAAATGCTCGGTCACCTGCTGGATCGGGCGAGGGTCGCGGCCGGTCACGTAGCGCATTTTCATCGCGATCTCAAAATGCGCGCGAGTGCGGTCGGAGTCATTCTGCGCGATCTCAAGCACGTTGCGCAGCACGTCGAGCGGGACGACCGGGGAGCGGCCGCGCCAGCTCCAGTCGCCGCCCTCGGCATCAAGCGCCCGCCAGACCATGGAGATGTAGCGGTCGCGCGCCGCGTCGATGTCGCTGCTCGAGCCCCACCACTGGAGCGCCTGCGCATAAAACGGCCAGGCCTCGCGGGCGTTGGCGCGGCGGGCGCCCTGCAGCCACGAGTCGCCCAGCGATTCGTTCGCCGCGGCCCAGACGAGGTCGCGATCCTCCATCCGATCGATTTCATCGACCAGTGCCGTCAGTTGTTTGCGCGCGGTTTTGACCGCGTCGTCGGCCACGTCGTCCGGCGCCGCGCGCCACAGCGTGTCAGCAAGGCGAAAGCGCACCCAGCGCTGCTCCGCGGCGGGCACATCAACCTTCTGTGCCTGCTCGTAAAGTTCGTGGGCTCGGCTGTAGGACTTCTCGGCGTAGAACTGCTCAGCCTGCTGCTTGAGGGCCTCATAGCGGCTGTCCTGAGCCAGCGCCCCTCGGACGCCCAGCAGGCCCAGCATCAGCACGGCCAGCAGCAGAGAACGAATCAGTACGGCACCGCGATCCGGCAGGATGCGGGCGGCGGCAGGCGTTGCAGACATGGTGCTTCTCCATCCCGGATAGTCGCGTCAACAGATCAGGACGCATGAACCCGGTCAATCTTACCCGTTCCGGCCGGTTTCCCCGGCAGTCCGCCGACAACAGGCAAAGTCCGGTATGACGCCGGTGCAGACGGCGCGATCGATACCACCGGCACATATTGGTCCGCGCCGCCGTCGTCTCGCTCGACGCCGCCCCGAATGGTGGCACCCTTGATGCGGTGGAGTGCAGCGCCGGCGCTGACTCGCCGCGCATTGTGAGCGATGCGCCAAACTACAGACGCGGAAGGACTCGAATCATGCGCATGGCAGCGGCAACGGCATTGTGTGCGGCTCTGGTGTTCGTTCAGGCGGGGCCGGCCCACGCCCAGGTGCAGGAATTCTCCAGCGACCTGGAAAACTGGCTCTACAACGCCGACCAGGTACAGCGCTTCGCCTTCGACTCGTTCTATCCCGGCATGGACGACAAGGGCGATCTCACCCCGCAGACCGTCACCATCGACCTCGGCGTGACGCAGCTGACTGTCACGCGTAACGACGGCGGTGGCGCGCTGCGCGATGCGAGCATCCCCTTCGGCTGGGTCTCCGATGCGCCGCTCTACGCCACCAGTGGCCCGGGCTCCACCTGGCAGTTCTCCACGCCCATCTACTCCTTCTATGTCTATTACGGCTCGCTTTCGATTGCCTCCCAGGCGGCCATGAAGCTGTATTCGGGCGGGCAACTCATCGCGACCGTCATGCGCTACAGCGGAAGTCTCGACGGCGTGTTCGCGGTCGGCCAGGGCTTTGTCTCGCAGACGCCCATCGACACGATCGAGTTCTACAAAGCCGGCTCGGGCGACTCGGTTCTCATCGGCGCCTTCGTCGGTCTCGCCGATGGCGAACCTTCGCTGGGCACCGTGCGCATCCCGGGCTATCGCGGCCCGCAGGGCGAGGTCGTCGAATACGACTTTGCCCTCACAACCGTGCGACCCAACCCGTTCAAGCTCACCGTCGGGCAACTCGTCGGCGGGCAGAGCGCCGATTTCTCAGCCGTCGGCGGCGCGCCTGCGAGTCGCTCGTACCTCATCTACAGCCTGACCGGACTCGGACAGGTCTACATCCCGCAACTCAACGTCACGGCGGGAATTCGCAATCCCATCCAGGCCGGCCCGGCGCGGAACGCCGACGCCAGCGGGGCCGTCTCATGGCGCCTGCCCATCCCGGCCAACGCGCGCGGCCGCGATGTGTGGTTCCAGGTGCTCCAGCCCGGCCAGGCGAGCACCGTCGTGGCCACCTGGATCAACTGACGCGCTCACTGCCGCGCCCCATCCGCGCCGCCGGCCGCCGCGAGGCCGGCGGTTCTGTTGCGCGTTTGGGACAAAGACCGGAAAATCGAGAGGTTATTCGCGAAACGGAGGATTCGCCTTGCCGCTGACCTGCCGGGGGCGATACTGTTGCGATTAAGGGCAGTGGCGCGTGGCACACGTGAAGCATCTCGTGGGAGCGCTCGAGCCCGGCTCGCGCTCCAGCAAACGAAGGGACCAACCTCTATGTCTTTTGAAGCAGCCGTCCACGCCAAGGCCATTCACCTCGACAAACTCTCGCTGGACATGACGGCCGCCGCCGGCAGCGGGCACCCGAGCAGCGCCATGAGCCTGGGCCACATCGTCACGGTTCTCATGTACCAGACGATGCGATGGGATCCCAAGAACCCCGCCGACCCCCGCTCCGATCGCCTCGTGCTCAGCGAGGGCCACGCGGTGCCCATCATCTACGCGGCGTTTGCCGATATCGGCGGCTACTTCGGCTCGCCTGACAATCTCCGGCCGGTGACCCTTGAGGACCTCAAACTGCTGCGGGCGACGGCCTCGGAACTCGACGGCCATCCCAATCCCATGGAGGGCTTCCCGTTCTTCGACGCCGCCACCGGATCGCTCGGCCAAGGCCTGAGCGTCGCGGCCGGGCTCGCGCTCGCGGCCAAAGCCGACGGCCTCGATCGGCGCATTTACTGCCTGATTGGCGACGGCGAGTCGCGCGAAGGGCAGATCTGGGAAGCGATTGACTTCATCGCCGACCACAAACTGAGTTCAGTCCTGCCGATTTTCAACTGCAACGGAGCCGGCCAGTCCGACAAGGTCTCGCCCCAGCAGTCGGCCGAGACGCTCACGAAGAAGCTCCAGGCCGCAGGGTACGAAGTTGGCGTGATCGACGGCCATGACCCCGAGGCGATCAAAAAGAGCCTGCAACACTTTGTCGAGCAGGCCGACAGCGGCAAACCCATGGCCATCGTCGCCCGCACTGTCAAGGGCTGGGGATCGGCGACGATGCAGTCGGGCAACTGGCACGGCAAGCCCGCCAGCGGCGAAGCGCTCAACAAGGCCAAGGCCGAACTCGACGAGCGCCGCGTGGAACTCGTCAGGAGCATCGGCGTGCCGGATAACTTCTTCCGCATCACGGCGCCCACAGGTGCCGCGCCGACGCCGGCCGAGCCGGGCGACACGCCCACCTTTACCGACGCCATGCGCCGCTACGACATGCTCTCGATCGTGCAGAAGGGCTCGTGGGCCACGCGCAAGGCATACGGCGTGGCGCTTCGCACCCTCGGGCACGCAAATGCAGATGTGGTCGCGCTCGACGCCGACGTGAAAAACTCGACATTCGCCGAGACATTTGCCAAGGACTCCGAACTCGCCAGCCGGTTCTACGAGTGCCGCATCGCCGAGCAGAACATGTTCTCCGTCGGCGCCGGCCTGAGCGCCGCAGGCAAGACCCCCTTCTGCTCCACGTTCGCAAAATTCGTCACGCGCGGCTACGACCAGATCGAAATGGCAATGAACTCAGGCGCGAACCTGAAGATCGTCGGCTCGCACGCCGGCATCTCGCTGGCCGCGGATGGCCCGAGCCAGATGGCGCTGCCCGACGTCGCCTGGTTCCGAAGCCTCTCCACCATGCGCGATCACCGCGGCAATCCCGGCTGCTACCTGCTCCAGCCGGCTGACGCCTTTGCCGCCTACGCGCTGACGATGGTCATGGCCGAATACGAGGGCCTGTGCTACATGCGCACCTTGCGCAACGACACCGAGTTCCTCTATGACGACAACACGGTCTTCAATCTCGGCGGCTTCGAGGTGCTCACGGAGGGCCGCGACCTGCTCATTGTGGCCAGCGGCTACATGGTGCACGAGGCGAACAAGTGCCTCGATGCGCTGGACAAGGCCGGCATCGACGCCACGCTCGTCGATCTCTATTCGCTGCCGTTCGACACCGAGAAACTGCTCGACCTGGCCAACGCGAACAACGGCATGATCCTGACCATCGAGGACAATTACGGCGGCGGAATCGGCTCGGCCGTGGCCGATGCACTGACGGAAGACGGCGGCTCGTTCACCCTGGAGCAGATGTTCGTCCGCCGGATTCCCAAGTCGGCCCGAACGGCTGATGACGAACTCAAGCTCTGCGGGCTGCACGCGACGGACATCATCCAGCGAGCCTGCCGGATGCTTCAAGTCGTGGAATTGTGAGTCCGAGGTATGGTTATCGGCTCAGGTGAAGCGCCGATTCCTGGTTGCCCAAGTTCTTTGTTTCGAGGCAGTTGCGAGAAATGTTGGCCGAATTTGGGCAGAAAAACAACAGGCGTGCCTTGGCATAGGTCGAAAATAGTGTGAGTTACCGGGTTTGGAAATGTTTACCCGGTTCGACTTGACGGCCCGATAGAGGGTGTCGAGAATATACGAAGTTACGGAACAGTTTGAGTTCTGCGAACGTCTTCACAAGGGTGAATCGATCCGGCTGCACGCCAGGGTGCGATGTGTCGAATCGAGGATGGGCTGCGATCTGCAAGTGACAACCCAGACAGGAACCGCAACGCTCGGGAAACCAGGCGGGTAGGCCTCAGTTCTTAGTTGGCACGCGTCTCGTGAGGCGACACCGCATCGCTGAGAACTTGGAATCATGACGCCGTTCGTATCGGCTGGTTGGAGCCGGCGAAACAGCGAGCGGCGGACCGATTGGTTTGATTGGTTGGAAAAATACACGTCCTGCTGGACCTTGTTGGTTTCAGCGTCGTCGGACGGGTGGATGACCAAGGGGCACTCTCACAAAACCAGCCCCGATTCGTTGAAGGAGTAGACATGAGTCTCAACAAGAAGGTTGGAGTGCTTGCGGGTGCTGCGTCAGCCATGGTGGCTGGCGTGTGCTACGGCGGTTCCACCCCAGACACTGACGCACGAATCGCCGCGCTTGAATCCCAGATCGCGCAGCTCCGCAATGACAGCGCCTCCTGGCTCAATGCCGAGCAGACCCGCGCCCTCGTCCGCGAAACCCTCGCGGACAGCGAGACCCGCGCCAGCCTGCTGCAGAACGGCGGCACCGCCGGCTACCGCGAAGGCCACGGCTTCTTCCTCAGCAATGAGGACGGCTCGTTCGATGTCAACATCGGCATCAAGAGCCAGTTCCGCGGCATCTACAATGAGAAGGATTCCGCTGACGAGAGCACCTTCGGGTGGGAAAACTCCCGCACCCGCCTTACGTTTGACGGCCATGCCGGCAACCCGGACTTGACCTACTTCATCCAGGGCGACTTCAACGTAGACGGCGGCGCCTTCGTGCTGCTCGATGCCTACGGCAACTGGGCTCTGGGCAATGGCTGGGACTGGGGCTGGGGTCAGGCGAAGGCACCCTTCCTTCACGAGACCCTTGGCGGCGAGTTCCAGACTCTCGCGGTTGACAAGTCCTACGTCGAAGCCTGGTTCGGCACCGGCTACACCCAGGGCACCTGGCTGCACTACGCCAACGACACCGTGGACTTCTGGGTGTCGTTCAATGATGGCGCCGTGGTCAGCCCCGCCGGCATCAACGCCGGAAACCTGAACACGCCGTTCGCTGCTGACGGCACCGAGTGGGCCTTCACGGCTCGCGTCGAGGCGGTCCTCGCCGGCACCAAGGCTCAGTTCAACGACTACACCTCGTGGTCCACGGACGAGACCGGCGTGCTCCTCGGTGGCGCCATTCACTGGCAGGACGGCGAATACGGCACGGGCGGCGAAGAAGTCCAGTCCTTCTCGTGGACCGTGGACGCCTCGGCCGAATTCGGCGCTGCCAACCTCGCCGGCTACATCGTCGGCCTGAGCACTGATCCCAACGCCACCGGCGGAGCCGATTTCGATCAGTTCGGCGTCGTCGTTCAGGGCGGCTACCACATCGTGCCCGACAAGTTCGAGATCTTCGGACGCTGGGAGTGGATGGACCTCGATGGCGCCGTGGCCGAGGACGAACTCAGCCTCGTCACCTTCGGCTTCAACTACTACTTCGGCCGTCAGCACGGCTGGAAGTGGACCACCGATCTCGTGTGGGCTCTGGACACCATCCCGGTCGGCGCCAGCAACCTCGGCCTGCTTGCCGATGCCGGCACCGACGAGGATCAGTGGGCTCTCCGCAGCCAGATGCAGGTCACGATTCCGTAATCGCGGCCGGTCTGACTCGTCAAGACCTCATCAATCGGCCGGTTCTCCGAACCGGCCGATTGTCTTTTTTCGCACCTTGGGCCGTGAGCGGGAATTTCACCCCGTTCAGCGCGCCGCTTTGACCTCCGCGTTTGATTCGTCGGCCCGACGGTGCAGATAATGCAGCCCGACGGAGCGGGATATCCCGTTGAACCCGCGGCAAGTGCCGCCTTTCGCTCCGCCGCCGGGCAGATCTGACGAGAGGAGCACCATGCGTCAAGGTGGATGGATCGGATGCGTGATGGTTGGCGGATCGCTGGTCGGCGCGAGCGCGGCAGCGGCCGGCGGGCCCGACCTTGATGCGCGCATCGCAGCGATCGAAGCGCAGATCGCAGAGTTGAAAAACGATCACACTTCGTGGCTCACAGCGGAAGAGACGCGCGGGCTGGTTTCCGAAGCCCTCGCCGACAGCGAGACGAGATCGAGCCTGCTCCAGAACGGCGCGCTGGCCGGCTTCCGAGAGGGCAAGGGATTCTTCCTCTCCAACGAGGACGGCTCCTTCGATGTCAATCTCTACCTGTACACGCAGTTCCGCGCCGCCTACAACGACAGGCAGAGCCCCGACCGCAGCACATTCGGCTTTGAAGAAAGCCGCACGGTCATTGGCGCTACCGGACACGCGGGTTCGCCGGATCTGACCTACGCGTTCCAGGCCGCGTTCGACAAGAACGGCGGCGCACTGGTGCTCGATGACGCCAAGTTCGCGTGGAATCTCGGCGGAGGGTGGCAGTGGGGCTGGGGACAGGGTAAGGCCCCCTTCATGCGCGAAGACCTGCTCGGCGACACGAACACCCTCGCCGTCGAGCGCTCATACGTGCACGCGCTGACCACCATCAACCGCACCCAAGGCACGTGGCTCAACTACCGCGGCGACATCATCGATTTCTGGATCTCGTTCAACGACGGCGTCAGGCCATCCGTCACTGGCGCCAACACGCTCAACAAGAACACCGCGTTCGGCGCCGACGGCGTCGAGTGGGCGGTTACCTCGCGCCTGCAGGCGCTCATCGGCGGCTCGTGGAGCCAGTTCAGCGACTGGACCACATGGTCCACCGACGATCCGGGCCTGCTCCTGGGCGCCGCGGTGCACTGGCAGGACGGAGAGTACGGCACGGGTCCCGATGAACTCGAGACGCTGATGTGGACCGTTGACGCCTCGCTCGAAATGCAGCCGGCCCACCTCGCCGGCTATGTGGTCGGCCTGCACACCAGCCCCAACGACAGCGCGCTGCCGGGCTACGACCAGATCGGTTTCGTGGTGCAGGGCGGCTATCACCTCGTTCCCGACAAGTTCGAGTTGTTCGGCCGCTACGAGTGGTACGACTTCGACGGGGCGGTGGCCGGCGTCTCCGTGGATGCCGAGGTCTCGCTGCTCGCCCTGGGATTCAACTATTACTTCCGACGGCACGGCTGGAAGTGGACCACCGACTGGGTCTACGCGTTCGACCAGATTCCCGCGGCCGGCGGGGCGCAGAACCTCCTCGCCGACGCCATGGGCGACGATGGTCAGTGGGCGATCCGCAGCCAGATGCAGATCTTCATTCCGTAAGGACGCAGTCGCCTCAGGGGTTTGTCCGCGCGCCGGACGCGGGCCGGAAGACCAACATCGCCACCGCCAGCGCGATGGCAATGCCCACGGTGTTGGCTGCAAAATCCGGCCAGCCCGGAAAGCGGTCCTGACCCGGCAGCGCCTGCGTGAGTTCATCAATCGCACCGAGGATCAGCGCCAGCAGCGCGCTGCGCCAGATGTTGCGCGCCGAAAAGGCGCGGCAGGCGCTCCGGTCGGCGATGCGAGCAAGCATCAGGAGCCCGGCCAACCCGCAGAACGCCAACGCGTGGAGGATTTTGTCCAGCGGGATCGGCCCCGGCGCCCCGATGCGCAGGCTCGGCCAGTGCGTGCCGGTGGTCAGGGCAATGAAGTACGCCAGCGCCACGCCGCGCCAGATGCCCGGCTTGACTGATTCCATCCAACCGACGGTTGTGGTAATCATCTCCGCTCGCCGGATTCTCCCGCGCCGACCTCGATCGGCGCCGGCGAGTTGGAAATCGAATCGGTGACGACCACGGCGGGCGGCGATGCTTCCGAGAGATCTGGCGCCGGCGCGGCCTGGCGCATGATCGAGGCGGCAAGATTCTGGTAGTCCTCCGCGCCGGGGCAGTGCGCATCGTAATCAAAGATCGATGCGCCGAAACTCGGACTCTCCGCCAGTTTGATATTTCGTCGCACCGGCGGCTTGATCACCTCGCACTGACGCCACGGAACGGGCTGGTCGCGGCACGATGCGAAGAAGGCCTCGAGATCGCTCACAACCTCGGAGGCCAGCCGGGTCTGGCCTTCGAACATGCACAGCAGCACCCCGCTGACGCGCAGCGCGGGGTTCACATCCGCACTGATGAGCGACACGGTTTCGAGCAGTTTGCTCAATCCCTGCAGCGCCAGGAAGTGAGCCTGCATGGGCACCATCACCTCGCGGGCCAGCACGAGCGCGTTGAGCGTGAGCAGGCCCAGGCTCGGCGGGCAGTCGATGAGCAGAAAATCGAGGTGCCGGATGGTCGCGCACGCGGCACACTTGCGCGCCAGGCGGGCTGTGCGATCGGGGGCTTGAGCGAGTTCGACCTCGGCCGCCGCGAGGTCGGTTTCGGCGGGCAGCACGAAGACGTCGTTGCTGACCTTGACGAGCGCATCCTCCACCCGGATGTCGTCGTCCACCAGCACGTCATACACCGAGGCGCCTTCCGGCGGCACTTCGACGCCCAGGTGCAGCGTGAGATGCGCCTGTGGGTCGAGGTCAATCACGCCGACGGTGCGGCCCGCGCGGGCCAGGGCGGCGGCAAGATTGACGGCGGTGGTCGTCTTGCCCACGCCGCCCTTCTGGTTCATAAACGCGATGGTTCGAGTCGCAGCCATGTCGCCCCGCCAGGTGAATCAAGAAACGTGGATGGGAGTTGCGGCAATCTTTGCGCCTTGCATCATATCGGCCGTCGACCGCCGGCGCGATGACTGCTTTGCGCCGCTCCGCCTCCGTCGCTCACTCCGTCTCAGGCTCGCCTTCGATGAGCGACTGCGGCCCCAGGTCGGGTTGGGCGCCGGGTCCGGCGACCATGAACGGCCGCTGGCAGATGATCTCCCCGTCCACGCGGAGCGTCACCCAGTACTTGCCCGGCTCGGGGAACTCGAGGTGGCGCAATTCGACGTTGACATCCGTAATGTGCAGCGGGTTGTCGAGGCGCATCGGGCCCTTGATCTCGGTCAGCGCGGTGCCGCTGCTCCCATTTTCGATCGCCAGGGCGACTTCGTACGTCCGCCGCCCGCTCGTCAGCGAAAACAGGACGTTCATATGGTCGTGCCGGTGCGGGAAGGCCTGCGCGTGGATCGTGTTGAACGTGCCGACGATGATGAGCTTCTTGGTCACCTCATCGCGGTAGACGGCATCGCTGATGATGATCGACAGACACGACGGCCGCTCGAGCGCTTCAGTCATGGACAAACGGTACGGCGGGCAACGGGGCCGGGCCATCGGAACCTCGCGAGTGAGGCGCGGAAACCCGCTGCGCAACGCACCTACGCTCTCATGCCATGGCCAACGTGCGCGATGAAGCGATCTGCATTCGACGCTGGGACTTCTCCGAAACGAGTCAGACCGTCTCGCTGCTGTGCCGCGATCTCGGGCTGCTGCGCGGCATCGCCAAGGGCGCCAAGCGGGAGAAGGGGTCATTCTCCGGCGGCATCGAACTGCTCACGCGCGGCGAAGTCCTGGCCATCGTCAAGAAAGGCCGCGAACTCGCCACGCTGACCGACTGGAATCTGCTTGAGATCTTTCCGTCCCTCGCAGCACGGCTCGATGCGCACCGGGCCGGACTGTACATGGCCGATCTCGCGGCCCACATGCTCCACGAGGGCGATCCGCACCCTCGCCTCTACGACGAACTGCTCGCCGCCCTGCGCGGCGTGGAGCAGCCCCTGGAGGCGCCTGGCGCGGTGCTCAGGTTCCAGTGGAGCGTGCTCGTTGAGACGGGCTACCAGCCAATTCTCGATCGCGACGCGCGAACCGGCTTGGCATTGAGCGGCGACGACGGCGCGGTGGGCTTCAGCGCCGAGGCAGGCGGAACCGTCAATCTCAACGGCAACGGTGGTCTGTGGCGGGTTCGGCTCGGCACCATCGAGATGCTGCGAAGTCTGGAGCGCGGCAAGGCGTCGCAGCCAGGTGAGCATCCCGACACCGCCGACGCGGCGGATGGCCGGGACACCACTGCAGTGCGAGCCAACCGTCTTCTGGCCGCGTATCTGCGCCACCTCATGGGGCGCGAACTGCCCACGATGCGGCACTTCGTTGGAGCGATCGATTCGCGCTAAGGGCGCATCACCCGGGACGGTGTCGTCAGAGTCCTATAACGGCTGGCATGGCCGATGTTTCCGCAGGAATCTGCCCCTTTTTTGCCATTGCGCGCCATTCGGGTTGTGCACCGGTCAAAACTGAGGTATGGTGTTAGCCTGCACTGATCGAGGGTGCGTGAGCAGGCAGGCGCGATCCTGAGAGAATGGCGCCTGCCGACCAGTATCGGGGGCTGCTCGCGTGGCGCGCGGCGGCAACTCAAGACTTTTGGCGAATCCTTCTCAAGAAGTGTTTTCTTGAGTTTCTGTCGACAGGAAGTGGTTTTGGAGGAGAAGAAAATGAAGATTGCCTTACTTGCAGGAGCCGCGGCGCTCGCTCTGTCTGGAGCGGCGTTCGGCGACGTGTGGGCCGAGCAGGGTGATGCCGGCCAGTCCATCGCGACTGCCCAGCACACCGTCGGCCTCGGATCGCTCGACGCGATTCGCGGTCATCATGACCCCAACGACGTGGACATCTACTGCATCCGCATCCTCGACATCCGCTCGTTCAGTGCGAGCACCGTGGGCGGTACGAGCATCGACACGCAGCTGTTCCTCTTCGATGCGAACGGCTACGGCGTGACCCACAATGACGATGCGGCCAGCGGCGGCACGCTGCAGTCGACGATCACCGGTGCGTTCATTACGTCGCCGGGCATCTACTACCTGGCCATCAGCCAGTACAATGCCGATCCGTCGTCGATCTCCGGCCTGATCTGGGCCAACAGCCCGTTCAACGTCGAGCGCGCTCCGGATGGCCCCGGCGCTGGCGACCCGCTCAACTCGTGGAGCAGCTCCGGCAGCACCGACGGCGATTACTCGATCGCCCTCGTCGGCGCGGGCTTCTGCGAGATTCCCGCTCCCGGCGCTGTGGCGCTGCTCGGACTCGGCGGCATCGCCGCTGCCAGCCGCCGTCGTCGTCAGGCGTGAGAATGACTCGAACGCCTGTCGCGGCGTGAGCCGCGCGTCTTCGTGCACGACCTCAATCGCCCGAACCTCCGTGGCTCGGGCGATTGTCTTTTTCTACTTCTGGTCGCGCAGACGCTCCGCGCGGTCCTGGTCGCGGCTCTCTTTGGCCTGGTAGAGGCGCTGCGTGCCTTCTTCGGCTTCAAGGTGCCCGACCGAGGTGTAGTAGGTGTGGCCGCGCTGCATGTTCCAGTGCTCGCCCTTGAGGCCGAGGTCTCCCATGTTCGGCTGCACCTGCTTGACCGAGATGCACTGCGACGTCGGCCGGCGCGCAAAGCCGCGGCCGAGCATCGCCCGCCCCAGCGGCGTGGCCTCCTGCGACCACGCCGCAACCTGATCGCACTTCTCGCTCGCCGCTTCGTGCAATGCGAAACTCAGCAGCAGGTCCACGACATCCTGGCGCGCGGGCAAGGTCCACAGCATGTCGATGTAGCAGATCCGCACGTCCAGGCGCGTGATGTTGAGCACAACGCAGCCGATCACCTGCCCCGCCTCGCGGTAGGCGAAGCACTTGAACGGCACGGCGGCGTCGGTGCGGAACTTGTAGTTGAGCCAGTGCGACTCGCCCCAGCCGAAGATGCGGCCGTTCTCGCCCGGCTTTCGCGCCTCCTTCCACCATTGGTCGAAGTCAGCGCCAAAGCGATCAACCGGCGCGATGTCGCCGGTCATCGACGCCGGGGCTTTCCACGACCTGGTCATAGGCCCGGGCAGCATCGACGCCAGCGCCGCAGACTTGGTCGCCTTGCTCACCATCCCTCGAAGCGAGATGAGCTTGACCAGTTTCAGATCCTCCCACACCACGGTGTACTTCATGCGCTTCGTCACCAGGGCGCGCATGTGCGGCGTGGTGATGCTGTAGGTCAGGCGCACCGAGGGCAGGCTGAAGGCCTGCTCGACGCCCTCGGTCATGGCGCGCAGCAGTGCGAGGCTGCGGCAGTCTTCCCGGATCGCCGTGTCCTGGTGCTGGTAGATGAGCGAGAGTTCGCCATCGACCGCATAGGGGACGGGATTGGCGCCGATGAACGCGACGATCTCCCCCTCGTGCAGGGCAACGAAGAAGCCGAGGTCCTTCGTGTACGGCCCGCCGAAAAACTTCCACTCCAGGTACGATGGTTCGACGGTGCGGCCGAGACACTCTTTGAGAAGCTTGGGCAGCCGGGCCACGTCGCCGCGCTCAAACCGCCTGATCTCGAGGTCGCTGACCTTGATTCTCGGCTCGCCGGTTGCTGGGGTGGTATCGCTTGACACTGAAACGCTCCTGTGCCGATCGCATCGCGGCGTCAAACGCCCGGCGGCGGTCCGGCGAACAACCGGACATCATATCGCGGCCGAATCGAGCCATGCGCCAGTGTTGCGAATCGGTAAACCGCATCCGGCATCGAGCGCGCGGGGCAACACCGGCGCTGCTCCTGCGTATAGTTGGGCTCCGCAGTCGGGGAGCGCCAGGCGCGGCGGCGGGCCTCAATCAAGGGGTGGCTCTGGACGATAATGGCCCGGGCAGACCTTGTGCGCAACGACTGCAGCAGCAACGCTGCAACGACTGGAGAGCTCTCGTGACAGCCGGCAACGCCAAAGGGAACCGAGTCGTTGTCACCGGCCTCGGTGCGGTGACCTGCCTTGGCCTGACGGCGGAGCAGATGTGGTGTGCGCTGCTCGAAGGCAAGTCCGGCATCCGCAAACTCTCCCTTCCGGATTGCCAGGGCTTCGAAATCTCCGTCGCCGGCGAAATCCACGGCTTCGACCCCGTTGAGGTGCTCGGCGCCGAGTGGGCGTACGTTGGCGACCGCTTCACCCAGATCGGCCTCGCCGCGGCACTCGAAGCCATCGAGACCTCCGGGCTGGACATGGCTCGCGGCGAACTGAGCCAGGCGGGCGTGGTGCTGGCCAACGCGCACTACAACTGTGGCCGCGACGTCTGGGGAGGCAAGGGTCTGCAGTATTTCCCAGACAGCGGCCCGGGCACGGACGGAATGGGCGATCTGGTCGAGATCGTCTACCGGGACTTCTGCGAAAAGCACCGGGGCTACACCATCGAGCCCAACATCGTCTACCGGCAGAACCCGGACTACCCCACGCACCTCGTCGCTCGCTACCTCCGCACCGCCGGTCCGCTGTTCACCGTGAGCAGCGCCTGCGTCAGCGGCGCCAAGACCGTGGAGCGCGGCTTGCGCTGGCTGCGGCGGGGGCAGTGCGAAGTCGCGCTGTGCGGCGGATGCGAATCGGTCGTCGATCCGTGGGGCATCTGGTTCCTCAACGCGATGCGGGCCCTGACGACCTTCAGTGCCGATCCCCATCATGCCAGCCGCCCGTTCGATCGCGATCGCTCGGGGTTCGTGCTGGCCGAAGGCGCCGGCGTGCTGGTGCTCGAAACGCTCGACCACGCGCTGCGGCGCGATGCGACGATCCTCGCGGAAGTCGTCGGTGCGGGCGGCTCGGCGAATGCGAACAGCCTGTACGCGCCCGAGCCGGTGGGCGACGGCGTGGCCGGCGCCATGAGAGCCGCACTGCTTGATGCGCAACTCGATCCCGAAGCCATTGACGTTGTGTTTGCCCATGCGACATCGACGGGCATCGGCGATCCCGCCGAGGCCGACGGCATTCGCATCGCGCTGGGCGACCAAGCGCCTCGCGCGAGTATCACGGCAACGAAGTCGATGATGGGCCACGCCATCGCCGCGGCCGGGGCGCTCGGGGCGATCCAGTGCGTCCAGGCCATTCGCGATGGCGTCGTTCCGCCGATCCTCAATCTCGAGAACGTGGATGAAGCGTGCACCGGACTCGACTACGTCCGCGGCGAAGCGGCCGAGCGGCGGATCGATTACGCGCTCAACAACGCGTTCGGCTTCGGCGGTGCCAACGCCTCGAATATCTTCAAACGATTCACGGGCTGACCGGCCCGCCACTACCATTCAGTGGCCGGCGCGGCTGCAATAGCACAGCCGATGAAGCGTTGCGCCAGACGACGCAAGATCGATCCGTGGAGGACACGCCGTGCTGTGCAGAATTACTCTTGTGATGACCTGCGGGCTGCTCTTCGCCGCACCGGGTTTCGCGCGTGATTCCGCAACGCCGCCCTCGGCCGACCCGGCGGCCGCGCGGGAACTCCAGCCGCCGCCGCTGGCGGGTCCGCGCGTGCATCTCTCCGATGCCCCCGGCGCTGCAATGTCCTTTGGCGCCGACCGGCCGGTCGAGCGCGCTTTCAAGGCAAACCTGCGGCAATACATCTCAATTCTCAAAGACATGGATCTCAGCGATGAGCAGCGCCGCCAGGCCGAAGCAATCGCGGCGCAGTACCAGCAGGACACGCAGCAGTACCTCGAAGAGCACGCGGCGGAGTTCCGCCGTCTGCGATCCATCATCGCGCAGGAGAATCGATCGGCCGGCCCGCTCGCTTCCGCAGCCCCCGGTCGCGCTGGCGACGCTGTTACGGACCGCGTGACGGATCGCCGCCCAGCGCAGGTCACGGACCGCCCAACCGACCGTCCAGCCGCGCCCGGTGAGGCGCCGCGATCCGACGCGCCGCAGCGACCGGCGACCGACGCGGCGCGAGGCGACCGCGCCGGCTGGCCCGTCCCCACGGCCAAGGCGCGCGAAGCGATGGAGCAGATGGCGGCGCTGCGACAAGGCGCGCCGCCGCAAGAGCCGTACATGAAGCGCCTCTACGACCTGCTCACCGCCCAGCAGCAGGTCGAGTTCGACCGGCGCCTGGAAGAAACGCGCGCCGCCCAGCAGGAGCAGCAGTTGCGGCGACGGCTGGCCGCCGCAGGCATCGCGCCTGAAGCGATGGATCGGATGATGGATGGCATGCAACTCGATGATGCCGGCCGGCCGATGCTCGATGAATCGCAGCTCACGCCGCAGATGCGCGAGCGGCTGCGCCGGGCGCGTGCCGAGCGGCAGCGTCTCTTCCAGAGCCGGCAGCGCGCCAATCCCGCTCCGCCCAGCCCAGATGAAATCGAGTTTGAACAGCCGCAGCGCTAATCGCGCCGGCGGGGAGCGCCGCTACTTCTTGGCGGGCGCGTTCAGGTCGTCGAGCACCATCTCACGGTACCGCACGAGTTTGCCCTCCGAGCCTTCTGCAGCGCCGGAGCCTTCTGCGGGCTGGGCGACGATGACGTCAAAGAGTCTCATGCGAACGGCCCGGGTGTTCTCATCGACGGTGATGGTTGCGCGTTCCGCATAGAGAAGGCCTTGCTTTCCGTTCACGTGCACGCCGCGAAGTTCCTGGGCCTGCGCGTCGTAGCGGTCGGCTGAAACCGAAATGCTCAGACCCGGTTGCTTGAAGCCCTTGAGCATGGAGGCGACAAGGTCGGCCCGGATTTCAGCGGCGCTGCGCGTGTCGCTGGGCCCGCAACCGCTCAGGCACGCGGTTATGCAGACCACAGCCGCAGCCGCGAGAACTCCCCGGTAAACGGCTCGGAATGTCGTGCTTCGCATGCGATCGCTCCCGGCGGGCGCGTGGCCCTGCTCCGTCAGATATCGGCCGTTCCAGCGGGCGAGTTTGGTCGATTCTCGAACGTCCGCAGCTGCAGCGCAGCGCGCGGCGCCGATCGCATTTGGCGGATTCGGCCATCGGCAATCACCTCACGCGCCAACGATGAGGCGCAAGAAATCGAGCTGCCCGAAATCTTGACGCGACTGGATGACCGTGCTTATGGTTTGCTATGATCTTGACGATCGGCCATGTCGCACGACACACCGGTCGAAGGACGGAGAGATGCAGGGCGCGCGCCGGGTTGGCAAGTGGTACCATGCTCCGCACACTTGCACCGGCCGTGCCTGAACTTTCAAGCGTGTGCGCCGCCTCGACTGACGGCGCACACGCTTGTGCTTTTGGCACGAACCGCTGCGGAGCTGCGCTGTGACGCAAGACCCGCGCCAAACGGATCTGCTGGCTCAGGCGGCGGTCGAGTCGATTCGCACCGGCATGATCGTCGGCCTGGGCACCGGCCGCGCCGCCAGCCGCGGCATCCACGCCCTGGCCGAGAGAGTGAAGCGTGAGTCGCTGGACATCACTTGCGTGGCCACGAGCCGGCGCTCGGCGGAACTGGCGCTCTCGCTGGGACTGAGCGTCGTGCCGATGCGCGATGTGGCGCGCGTCGACGTGCTCTTTGACGGCATTGATGAACTCGAGCCGGGCCTGGCCATGACCAAGGGCGCCGGCGGTGCCATGACGCGCGAAAAGATCGTCGCCGACGCCGCCGACCTGTGCATCTACCTCATGGATGACAGCAAACTCGTGCAGCGCCTCGGCGAGCGCTTCGCCCTGCCCGTCGAAGTCCTCGAGTTCGGCCTCGCGGCGACCAGCGCCGGTCTTGAACGCATCGGCCTCGGGCCCCTCCTGCGAACAGTCGGCGATGAAACGCAGGACCTCTATCTGACCGACGAAGGAAACCTCGTGCTCGACTGCGCATATGGCGAGACATCAGCCGGCGATCTGCTGCAACTTTCCCGCGACATCGACTCCATCCCCGGCGTCGTCGGCCACGGCCTGTTCGTCACCCAGGCCGACGTCGTGCTCATTGAAAGCGCCGATCGCCAGCGGCTGGAGCGGCGAGAGCGACCCTGACGAGGTCGCCATTCGTTGCGCGGCTGTTGCGCGCCAGAGTTTCGCACCCGGTATGCTCACGCATCGGTTCCCCATGCACCACCGGGAGGTCATCATGTTTTGCATGCATCGCTCTCAGATTACGGCCGCCATTGCATCGCTCGTGCTCGGTGTCGGCGCCGCGGGACAAGCCGTTTCGGGCCATTCAAAGGAGTGGTGGCTCGACGTGGAGATCAAGGCCCAATCCGTCCTCATCGATCCGCGCGCACTCGACACCCATGTGATCATCGAGGACTATTCGTTTCCGATGGGCGTGCTGTCCCCGGACGGCAAACGCGTCGCGTTCGTCGGCTCCGAGCCCGGCTCAGACCGGCCGTTCGATCTCTACGTGGCGGATGTCGATCCGGCGCAGCCATCCGGAAAGGCGAATCTGCGCCGGGTGACGACCGACCAGGATCGCCCGGTGTTACCGCGATGGCTTCCCGACGGCGAGCGGCTTGCGTTTCTGGCCGGTGAAGCGCCGATGCAGCAGGTCTGGTGCGTCGACATCAATCACAAGCGGGGACCGATTCGCGTGAGCGGCGGCGCCCATCGTGCGTACGGCCTGTCGGTCCTCGGCGATGGTTCGATTGTGTATCTGGAGCACAAAGGCAGTCGGCAGAAGGAGCAGCTCATCGATCTCATCGTCGCCAAAGCGCCTGATGCGCGCAAACCCGGCGGCAAGATCGACCGGCGCGTCCTGCTCACGGATCAGCACATCAGTTCGTATGCCATCAGCCCGGATGGATCGCAACTTGCCTGGAGCGGTCTGGGTTCGCTGTTCATCGTCGATCTCAAGACCAGTTCCACGCGAGACATTCCTTTGCACGGCGTTCATCCGCAGTTGTTGAATCACACGGTGCACGACATGTCGTGGCGGCCGGACGGCAAGGTGCTGGCGATCTTCTGCGGATTCCTGGGCGGGGTTGCGATGCCCATGGATGCGCCCGAAGACGTCCCCTGGCCGCGCATGTTCGCGGAGGACAAGATCTTCTTCGTGCCGGTCAACTGGATGCCCGGAGCCGAAGAGCTCAAAGTCGGAACGACGCAGGAAGACTTCCCTTCGCCAACAGCGGATGACCCGCAGGCGGAGGTTTCGCCGCCCGCGGGTGATGAATCGCGGCCGTGGTGGGTGCGCGGCCTGAGCCAGCGTCCCATCAGAATGCAGTGGATCGCAGCCCAGGCCGGCCGCGAGCGAGTCGAGAAGACCCGGCCGTGAAGCGCTGATCTGAATCAGCCATTCACGACGAGAATGGCCGGGCGACCGGTTGACTCATCGAGCGGCCAGTTGCGCATGGCGGTGAGGTTCTCGCACGATTCGCCGGGCATGTTCGCATTCGGCGTGAGGATGGTGTCTTCGCTCTTGGTGCCGGTGATGGATGGATTCCAGCCGACGAGCTGGCGCGGCTGAACGGTGCGCGTTTCATCGGGCGTCGCCTTGAAGTCGCGCAGGTCGTACCCCATCGGGCCGCCCTGGTGGTGCTTGTGCCACTCGTCCTTGAAGCCGCACTGCTCGTACATCGCGATGCCGTCGGCGAGGCAATCGCACCAGCGCCGACCAACCTGCGTGGCGTCGTGCAGGGCGCGGTCGACTTTGCACACGGCCTCGTGACGACGCTTGAGATCGTCGGGAAGTGACCTGCCAAAGTGCACGAGGCGCGAGATGGAGACGGTCAGTCCCTTGCGCTGGGCACACAAAGCGACCATGACCGTCTTCTCGATGCGGTTGCTGGTCGGAATCGGGTGGCGGTAGCGCTGCAGGCGATCATCCGCGGCGATGAGCACGACCGGTGCGAGGATGTTCAGCGAGCCCAGCTCCCCGGTCAGATGGCCGGCGATCTCCAGTTCGCTCACACCGGGCTTGATGAAGTGCGTGAGTGTCTCGGCCATGACCTGCGCGGCGTCGGCGCCGAGGGCTCGCACGGTTGCGATCTCGCGCTCCGTGAGTGGGGTGCGAATGGATTGAACCGGATCGGCTCCGATGACGTCGAAACCGCATCGGGAGATGTCAGCACCTGCCTTCTTGAACGCGGAGTCGAGCATCGAATCGAATGCAGCTTCGTACGACCACCAGTTTGGCGCTACGACATCCCAGTGTTCGGGATCGAATTGCTCCTCTTTGAGCAGGCGATTGCGTTCGATGTTGTCGGTGAGCAGGACTGGTTTGCGCTTGAAGGATTCGGCAAACCACAGGACAGAGCCGACACCGGTCGCGCTGCCGAGATCGACGTGCACATCGGCGCCGTCGGTCAGCCACGCGATGTTCGCCCGCTTGCGAAGCAGCAGGGCGTGCAGGCCGAGTCGCTCGCACAATGCGTTGAGGCGGTCGCGCTTGATGGGCTCGATCCCGATGGAAAGCTGACCTTTCATGGCGAGCGCATTGTACAACCGGCCCGGCGCAGATGCGCCGGGCCGGATCGGTTGCGTAATGGTCGAGACGAGACGATCAGTCGGCGCACGCCTTGCGAAGTGCATCGGCTATGTCGGTCTTCTCCCACGTGAAGCCGCCGTCGGCATCAGGCGTGCGGCCGAAGTGGCCGTGCGCCGCGGTTTTCAGGTAGATCGGCCGGCGCAGGTTGAGATGGCTGATCAGGCCGCGCGGCGTGAGCGGGAAGAGCTCACGCACCGCTTCTTCGATGCGATGCGGCGCCACCTTGGCCGTGCCGAACGAGTTGACGTGCACGCTGGTGGGCTCAGCCACGCCGATGGCGTAACTCAACTGGATCTCCACCTTGTCGGCAAGCCCTGCTGCGACGATGTTCTTGGCGATGTAGCGGGCCATGTAGGCGGCGCTGCGGTCGACCTTGGTCGGGTCCTTGCCCGAGAACGCGCCGCCGCCGTGCCGTCCCATTCCGCCGTAGGTATCGACGATGATCTTGCGCCCCGTCAGGCCGACGTCGCCGTGCGGCCCGCCGATTTCAAAGCGCCCCGTCGGGTTGATGTGCACGCGGATGTCGTCGTTCCACCATCGATCGCCGAACGTCGGCTTGATGATGTGCTCCTTGACGAGCTGGCGCAGCTCTTCCTGCGTGCTGTCCTTGCTGTAATAGGGCGAGTGCTGCGTCGAGAGCACGACGGTGTGCACGCGCACCGGCATGTTGTGCCGGTCGTACTCCACCGTGACCTGGCTCTTGGCGTCCGGCCGCAGACCCCTGATGACCTCCCGCTGGCGCACGTCGGCGTGGCGGTGCACGAGCCGGTGCGCGAGATGGATGGGCAGGGGCATGAACGTGCCGGGCTCGAGTTCCTCCGTCTCGCGGCAGGCGAAGCCGAACATCATGCCCTGGTCGCCGGCGCCTTCGCGATCGACGCCCATGGCGATGTCGGGCGACTGCTTCTTAAGGCTCACCAGCACCGCGCAACTCTTGTCGTCAAAGCACAGGTCGGCGTCCGTGTAGCCGATGTTGCGGATCGTCTCGCGGACGAGATCGGGCACCTCAACGTAGCCGTCGCAAGTGACTTCGCCGGCCACCACCGCCATGCCGGTCGAGACCATCGTCTCGCACGCCACGCGCGATTTGGGATCGACCGCGAGCATCGCATCGAGCACGGCGTCGGAGATCTGGTCGGCGACCTTGTCCGGGTGGCCCATGCTCACCGATTCGGAGGTGAAGAAGTAATTCGTGCCGGCGGGGGTGGCGTCCACGGAAGCGGGCTTGGCGGTGGGCATGGCGGAAGTCATGGTACCGGGGCTGGGCATGGGGGACAGGCCTTTCTGCTTCGAGTCTGGGGCGTCAGGAGGCGAGCCGGCTCAGGCCCGCGTCATTCATCCGTTCATCCGGATATTTGGATTGAGTAACTGGTTCGATCATAGGGCGCGCCCGCACCGAGGGACAGCGCGGCAGGCCGCGAGCAGAAAGCCCCGAGCCGCCGCGCGGACTTTGCTACTGGCCGCATTCTGCCGCGCTCGCTACCGTCCTGCCCTGATGAGCGCTTCACCGCATCCGCCGATCGTCCGCACCCGGTTTGCCCCCTCGCCGTCGGGCCATCTGCACGTCGGCGGCGCCCGCACGGCGCTGTTCTGCTGGGCGTTCGCGCACCAGAACCGCGGCAAGTTCATCCTGCGCATCGAAGACACCGACCAGAAGCGCAGCAGCGACGCGGCCAGCGTCGGCTTCCTGCGCGACCTCAAGTGGCTCGGCATCAACTGGGATGAAGGGCCCGAGTTTGAAGACTGCGGCGGCGGCGACTACGGCCCGTACTTCCAGAGCCAGCGCCTGGAGATCTACACGAAGTACCTCGACCAGCTCGTCGCCGAGGGCAAGGCCTACTACGCATTCGACACGGCCGCCGAACTCGACGCCAAGCGGGTCGAGGCGCGCAAGGAAAACCAGAACTACCGCTACGACCGCGCGGGGCTCATGCTGCCGCCCGAAGACGTTGAGAGCCGCCTCAAGGCCGGCGAGCCGGCTGTCATCCGCTTCAAACTCCCCGAGCAGCCCATCGTCATCCGCGATGAGATTCTCGGCGAGGCGACGATTGCGCCCGAGCAACTCGATGACTTCGTCATACGCAAGGCCGACGGCTATCCGACCTATCACTTCGCGGTCGTGGTCGATGATGAACTCATGCAGGTGACGCACGTGCTCCGGGCCCAGGAGCACTTCATGAACACGGCCCGGCACATGGTGCTGCAGGATGCGCTGGGCTTTCGCCGGCCCGTCTACGCGCACCTGCCGCTGATCTTCAATCCCGACGGCTCGAAGATGTCCAAGCGCGACAAGGACAAGGCGCTGCGCGCGGCGGTGCGGGAGAAGGGCATCGATGATCTGAGCGCCGAGTTCCGCCGAACGGCCGGCATCGACGAGTGGCTCAAGGACAAGGACCGGCAACTTGAGTTCGACAGCGCGATGATGCTCGCCGATGAGCTGGATGTGTCCCTGCCGGAGATCAACGTCGATGACTTCCGCCGCAGCGGCTACCTGCCCGAGGTGCTGTGCAACTACCTCGCCCTGCTCGGCTGGAACCCCGGCGGCGACATCGAGAAATTCGATCGCGACTTTCTCATCGAGAAGCTCAGTTTCGAGCGCGTGCTCAAGAGCCCGGCCAGGTTCGACCGCGCCAAACTGCTGTCGTTCAACCACGATGCGATCCAGGCGCTCTCGACGCAGCAGTTCGTGGATCTGTTCCGCGCTCACTGCAATGAGTTCCACACCGAGTTTCTTGAGAAACTCCCGCCCGAGCACTTCGACCTGCTGGCGGCGGCGAATCACAAGCGCTCCAAGACGCTTGACGACCAGGTCCGCTCCAGCCGGTTCTTCATCGAATCCGACGACGCGATCGAATATGACCCGGCCGACAAGAACGCGCGCAAGGCGATGCTGGGCGGCGAAATGCCCGGCCGCGCGCACCTCGAAAACCTCCTGCCAATTCTCGAAGAGCAGGATGACTGGGAGGTGCCCTCGCTCGAGAGGACAATCGGCGCGTACGTGCAGCAGCACGCAGGCGGCAACCTCGGTAAAGTGGCCCAGCCCTTGCGCGTGGCCGTCACGGGCACGACGATCTCACCGGCGATATACGAAACGCTGGCCATCCTGGGCCGGGTCTCCACGGTGAACCGAATTCGAAGGTGTCTGGAGGCGTTTGCGGGAGCGTAATGCGATGGCGCAAAGCGGTGGCGTATGTCACGGCTTCAGCGGGGGCTTTTTGTGAAACGGCCAGTTGTTGTATGGCGTGACGAAGTCGTGGTGCTGATGGGGCAGTCCTTCGCGCTGCGGATTGCCTTCGACATACGCGATTCGAGTGCGCACGTCGTCAGGCGTATACAGAAACACATCATAGGGACGCGCTGAGATCACGGGGTGCGACGCTTTCCAGTCGCTGGGGAAGCGAAGACGCAAGCGGTCGGCGATGGCCCGTGCGAAGCAGTCCCACATGGTCTTTCCATCATCACGGTGGATGCGAATCACGATGTGCGCGTGGTTGCGCAGAACGGCATACGCCCAGCAGGTGTAGCCTCGTTCGCGAAGGGTTTCGCCGATCGCGTCCGTAGCGGCTTGCCTCTTCGCTTCATCCATCCAGACGACGGGGAAGTTCAGCAGCGGCTCCGCCTCGCGGTGGAACTGCCGCAGTTCTTCGCGAGTGGGCTGCAGCGGCTCGGGCTTTCGTCCGTGGTGGATGCTCCCAAGCGGCGCGAATTTCTCGTCGTAGAAGTCATCGGAGCCCGATCCTCGCGGGTCGTTGGGCAGCCAGTGGCCGTAGAGCATGAGGATGAGGTGGTGTCCGATGGTCTTTCTCGCCACAGCGCCGCATTGTACTCCCGCCTCCGCTTGCGTCTTCGCTTCCTACTATTCCCGCCTATGGAAGCCACACGCACACTCGACTTCATTCGCGAGATGGTTCTCGACGATCTGCGCAGCGACAGACACGGCGGGCGGGTGACCACGCGCTTTCCGCCCGAGCCCAACGGCTACCTTCACATCGGCCACGCCAAAAGCATCTGCCTGAACTTCGGCATACCGCAGGATTTCAAAGACCAGGCGCCCGCCGAGGCCCACTGCAACCTGCGCTTCGACGACACAAACCCGACCAAAGAAGAGCAGGAGTACATCGACGCCATCAAGCGCGACATCCATTGGCTCGGCTTTGACTGGGGCGAGCACGAGTACTACGCGAGCGACTATTTCGAGCAGCTCTACGAATGGGCGATCCAGCTCATCAAAGATGGCAAGGCCTACGTCTGCGATCTGACCGCCGAGGAGATCCGCAAGAGCCGCGGCACGCTCACGCAGCCGGGCGCGCCCAGTCCGCATCGCGACCGCAGCGTTGAGGAGAATCTTGACCTCTTCGAGCGCATGCGCCAGGGCGAATTCCCGGATGGCACGCGCGTGCTCCGCGCCAGGATCGACATGGCGTCGCCGAATCTGAACATGCGCGACCCGGTGATGTATCGCATCCTCCACGCAAAGCATCCGCGAACGGGTGGAGCGTGGTGCATCTACCCGATGTACGACTACGCGCACGGGCAGAGCGATTCGATCGAACGGATCACGCATTCGCTGTGCACGCTTGAGTTCGAAGATCACCGGCCGCTCTACGACTGGTTCATCGAGCAGCTGGGCATCTACCCCAGCCGGCAGACGGAGTTCAACCGCCTCAACCTCACGCACACCGTCGTGACAAAGCGCAAGCTGCGCACGCTCGTCGAAGACCGGCACGTCGCCGGCTGGGACGATCCGCGCATGCCCACGCTCTCGGCGCTGCGGCGGCGCGGCTATCCGCCGGCCGCGATCCGCGCGTTCTGCGACGCCGTCGGCCTGAGCAAGCGCGAACAGCTCATCGACCTGTCGCGCCTCGAATACCACGTGCGCGAAGAACTCAATCGCACAGCCAATCGCGTGATGGCCGTGCTCGATCCGCTGCGCCTCGTGATCACGAACTATCCGGCCGGTCAGGTCGAGCAGATGGAGGCGGTGAACAACCCTGAAGACGAGTCGGCGGGCCGGCGAAGCGTGCCGTTCTCGCAGGTGCTCTACATCGAGCGCGACGATTTCATGGAGAATCCGCCCGGCAAGTTCTTCCGACTGGCGCCGGGGCGCGAGGTGCGCCTGCGCTACGGCTACTGGGTGACGTGCACGGATGTGGTCAAGGATGACGCGGGAAACATCACGGAGGTGCGCTGCACGTATGACCCGCTCACGCGCGGCGGCGACAGCCCGCCCGACGGCCGCAAGGTCAAGGGGACCATTCACTGGGTCAGCGCGGCTCACGCGCTCGACGCCGAGGTGCGGCTCTACGACACGCTCTTCTCAAAGGAAGACCCCAACGATGTGCCCGACGGCGGCGACTGGCTCGACAACCTGAACCCGGATTCTCTCAAGATCGTCCGGGGCGCCAAGGTGGAGCCGTCGCTGGCCGGCGCGAAGGCCGGCGCGACGTTCCAGTTTGAGCGGCTGGGTTACTTCTGTGTTGATCCTGACACCGAGAAATCGGCCGGACTGGTCTTCAATCGGACGGTGACACTGAAGGATTCGTGGGGCAAGGCGCAGAAGCAGTCCTGACTTGGACGGCGCGATAGCGAGGTTAGAACATGACTCTCTCTTCACTGCTCCTGCGCCTGGAAGAACATCTGCAGCAATCCGCAGAATTTGGTGTTGTTGCGTTCGGCCGAGCGAACACTGATGATCCGCCGTGCCACAATGTTGTCGCTGTGTGGCCTTTGGACGCCGGAGAGGAAATCATCGTCCAGATCGCGGGCGATGATCAGCAGTCGGTTGATCCGCCGCTCTCGCTTTCAGAGTTTGCGACGATGTTGCGGTCCGTCAGCGAGGGGCGTGAGGAGTGGGAAGTCGAGTGCAGTGAAAGTGGGCCCGGTCCAGGGTGGCGCATCGACTTTCCGATCCGGACCACTGGAGCGAACGCGCATGACCGCCTGTTTGCATTGGTCTGGTGACGGTCGACCCTGAGCGATTGCGGGGTGGCGACGGTAACGGACGAACCGGGAGGCATTCGTGGCCAACTACTGCTCACATTGCGGCGCAAAGGTAGTGGCCGAGGAGTCCCGTTGTGTGCAGTGCGGCATGCGGTTGACCGGCGGCGGCTGGCTTTCGCGATTCCTGGGGTGGCTCTTTCCTCGGCCAGGCTGGAGACCGGGCTCGGCCATCCTCAGCTCTGAAGATGAGGCGATCGTGCTTCGCGGGCCGGAACTGCGGATTGAAGATGCGCGATTCGAGCAGATCGGCAGTTCGCGTGACCTCCCCGACGATCTGCCCTCCGATCTTCGGACCAAGATCAGCGCGCTGCGCCGAAGCGCTGCCGAGAGAGGCGAGCCTGGTGATGTGCGCGTTGCAACCGGCCGGGTCTACATCTACACCGACGAGTCAGGAGTCGAGAAGCGGTTCAAATCGCTCGATGAGATGCCGCCCGAGATTCGCAGGGCCTTTCAGCAGGCCGGTAAGGCAATCTCGCACCAGCGCGATCCGCTCTCCGAGTGGCCGCTGTAGCGAGAAGTTCGTATAATGTTCGGATGCCGGCTTCGGAGAGCCAGTTCGACGCGGACCACGAATACGCGGATGTGTTGCCCGATGGCGTGCCTCGCGGGCGCGGAGCGGGGCTGAACCCCGGCAACCGCCACGTCGGCAGCGATCCGAAGCACGGCGTCATCCGCCGCCTGCACGTGCTCGGCGAGCATCTCGACGAACTGGCCCGAGAGCGCGGCGAGGACGGGCAATCGCCCTGCGCCGGACAGGTGCCCACCGAAGTCCGCACCGACGCGACGCGCACCATTCTCAACTACGTCAACTCGCCCGACGTCTCCTTCAACTGGTCCATCAATCCGTACCGGGGCTGCGAGCACGGCTGCATCTACTGCTACGCCCGACCGGATCATGAGCGGCTCGGCTACTCGTGCGGCCTGGATTTTGAAACCCGCATCGTCGCCAAGACGCAGGCCCCGCGCCTGCTCCGCCGCGAACTCGCTCATCCCAAGTGGAAAGGCGAGACCATCGTCTTCTCCGGCGTGACGGATTGCTATCAAACCGTCGAGCGAGAGTATCGCCTCACGCGCGGCTGCCTCGAAGTGATCGCCGACTGTCGCCAACCCGTGGGCATCATCACCAAGAGCAGTCTCGTCCTGCGCGACCTCGATCTGCTCAGCGAACTCGCCAAAAACCGCGCCGTCCGCGTGGGGCTGAGCGTCACGACGCTCGACAACCGCCTCGCGTCGAAGATGGAGCCGCGCGCCGCCAGCCCCGCCGAACGGCTCGCCACGCTTGCGGCCCTGAATGAAGCCGGCATCCAGACCTTCGCGATGATCGCACCGGTCATACCCGGCCTCAACGATCGTGAGATCCCGTCGATTCTCAAGGCCGTGGCCGAAGCGGGGGTGTCCACCGCGGGCTACATCCTGCTCCGCCTGCCGCATCAGATCAAGGCGCTGTTTCTGGACTGGCTGCAGCGGCACTATCCGGACCGGGCCCGCCGCGTCGAGTCGCTGCTCCGCCAGATGCGTGGCGGCGACCTCTACGACCCCGCCTTTGGCGTGCGGCAGCGCGGCAAGGGGCCGATAGCGGAGCAGATCAACGCGCTCTTTGAGACGTTCGCCCGGCGACTCAAGCTCGACAGGCCATTGCCGCCGCTCAACCACGAGGCGTTTCGCCGGCCCGACGTATCGGACGCGCTGCTTGACCCTGCATCGGGGCAACTGCCGCTGTTCGGCTGCGGCGGGCAGGATGGCGGCTGAACGTTGCCTGTCCGGCACAATCGCTACAGGTTCCGCCAATCCTCTCCACTTACTGTTTTCACGCCCGTTTACGGACGAAGTTAATCGTACAGTTCTTCACTGGAGGGCTCGCGCAGCAGCGGGCGTGAACGACGATGCGATTGATTCTCGACAGCCTGATGGCCGTGGTCCTGGCGGCGCTGTTGGCGGGAATCCTCCTCCACCAGCGACACGAGCAGCAGCACCAGCGCGATGTGGAGACCGTCCGCGCCAACGTCCGCCTGATTCAGCAGCAGGTCATGCTCCAGGCGGCGCTCGAGCGCGTGCCTCGCAATGAGTATGGATTCCCGATCACGATCGACCCCGAGTGGTTCGGCGAAGTCGTGCCGCGCAATCCGCTCGTCGGCACGGGCCACCCTTGGATGGAAGTGGCCGCCGCCGAAGAGGCGCGACTGATTCATCCGCCGGTGCGCACCGCCGACGAAGCGCTCGCGTGCTTCTGGTACAACCCCGTCACGGGCGTGGTGCGAGCTCGCGTGCCGCAGCGCGTCAGCGACGAACGCACGCTGCAGATGTACAACTTCGTGAACGGCTGCAACCTGCCGAGCCTGTTCGCCAGCGGCGCGGGCAGCGGCGCCGTGCCGGCCGTCAACACGCCCGCGCGAGCACTCGGGGCGCTTGAAGTGAAGAGTCAGCCGCTCGCGTCCGCTCGCCACTGAGCAATTCCACCTCAACGCGCCGGTCAGAGTCGCGATCGATCAGCGGTCGCAGTGGTCGTATTCGTGGTAATGGCCGCAGCGGTCGCAGTAGGAGCGATCATGGCGATAGCGATCACCGTACCGGCGGTCATCTTCGCCATACCCGTACTCGTATCGCTCGGTGTAGCGCGAGTTGCGGGCCTTGTTTTTGTCGCTCTCGTTGCCGATGACGTACCCCGCCCCCGCGCCGACGGCGGCGCCGATAAGCGTTCCGGTGGTGTTATCACCGATCGCCTGCCCCGCCAGGGCGCCCAGCCCGGCCCCGATGAGCCCGCCTGTCTGGGCGTCGCTCTGGCAGCCCGCCAGCGTCAGTGCCGACGCGCCGGCCGAAACGAGGATCGTACTGCGGATCGCGTTGATCATGCTGGTTTTCATCGAATGCTCTCCCGGAATCGTGTGCCGGCGGGCCTCGCCGCGCGGCTGCACCAGTCTGCCTCCGGCAGAGACGCGGCCGCCGGGCAAGGTATTCCATGTTCGTGCCGCGAAGGGCCGATGTTCCGCTGCGGCCCGGCGGTGGCGAATTGGCGGACCGCCTGCTGAAACGCCGCCCCCGGTGAACTACGATCGACTTCACCCGATCCGGCGCACCGCCGCCGGCGCTCCCGGAGGATGGATCCTGATGGCCATACAGAGCAGACTTGCCACCGGCTACTGGTTGCGCAAGGCCATCCTGACCGTGCTCTTCCTCGCCTTCGGCCTCTGGGCCGCGTATGACGGCTGGGTGCTCTTCCCCGCCCAGGCGCAGCGCTGGAAGGAATACTACGACGTCTACCGGCCGCTCGAAGCCCGCGTTCGCAACGGCGAACCGCTCCTCGGCGACGAATCCCGCACCTACAACACCCTCAAGGCCAAGTATCCGCAGCCGCCCACCGAGCGAACGGACATGGACGTCATGTTCCAGCGCTGGGGCATCATGCCTCTGTGCCTGGGCATCAGCGTGCTGTTCGTGGCCACATGGGTCATCTCCGCCCGCCGCGTGTACACCTACAACGACGACGGCAGCCTCGTTGCGCCCGAGGGCACCTTCACCGCCGACGAAATGACCGGCATCGACATGACGCGCTGGATGTCCAAGTCCATCGCCATGCTCGAGATCAACGGCGGTCCCAAGGGAGGCGGCCAGGCGGTCAAACTCGACGCGTGGATCTACGCGGAACTCGAGGATGTGATCGATTCCCTGAACCGGCGCTTCCACCCCGAAGAGTATCGAACCGAGCCTTCCAATGCGGAAGATGATGAAGACAGCCCGGCCGGGCAGGCGTCGGTCAATCAGGTCTCGGGCCTGCTCGAAACAGACGGCCCCGAAGCGGACGAGGATGAAAGCGACGAAGGCGAGTTCGACCAGACGCAGCGCTCGGCCGGCGCGGGCGGGTAGTGCGTTGGCCGCGGCTGGAAGCGCTCCATGACGTCCAACCAAACCGCCAGCGTCATGCCCGATGAGAGAGGACGCTTCGGCGTCTTCGGCGGCCGATACGTGCCCGAGACGCTCGTCGCGGCTCTCGACGAACTCACCCTCGAATACGCGCGCGCCCGCGCAGATCAGTCGTTTCAGGATGAACTGGGCGAACTCCTTCGCACGTTCGTCGGCCGCCCGACCCCGCTTTATCTTGCCCGGCGGCTCACCGAACACGCCGGCGGCGCCCGGATCTGGCTCAAGCGCGAAGACCTCGCCCACACCGGCGCCCACAAGATCAACAACACCATCGGACAGGCGCTGCTCACCCGGCGCATGGGAAAGAAGCGCGTGATCGCCGAAACCGGCGCTGGCCAGCACGGCGTGGCCACCGCCACCGCCGCGGCGCACTTCGGCCTGGCGTGCGATGTCTATATGGGCAGCGAGGACATGCGCCGCCAGCGACTCAACGTCGTGCGCATGCAACTGCTGGGAGCGCGCGTCATCGCCGTGGACAGCGGCTCGCGCACCCTCAAGGACGCCACCAACGAAGCCATGCGCGACTGGATGACGTCGGTCGAAACGACGCACTACATCCTCGGCTCGGTCGTCGGGCCGCACCCCTTTCCGCTGATCGTGCGCGATTTTCAATCCGTCATCGGCCGCGAGTGCCGCGCGCAGTGCCTCGGGCAGATCGGCGCCCTGCCGGATGTCGTGGTGGCGTGCGTCGGCGGCGGGAGCAACGCGGCAGGTATCTTCCATCCCTTCGTCGATGATGCGTCCGTTCAGTTGGTCGGAGTGGAGGCGGGCGGCAGGGGATCCCGCGAAGGCGAGCACGCAGCGCCGCTGTCACACGGCCGGACCGGCGTGCTGCATGGTTCGCTCAGTTACGTCCTGCAGAGTGACGATGGACAGACCAGCCTGGTGCACTCGATCTCGGCCGGGCTGGACTATCCCGGCGTCGGACCTGAGCACAGTTATTGGCGCGATGCCGGCCGCGTGCACTACTGCACCGCTGGCGACTCCGAAGCCCTCGAGGCGTTCTCGCTGCTGGCGCAAACCGAGGGACTCCTCCCGGCCCTGGAAAGCGCCCACGCCATCGCCCGAGCCGTGGAAATCGCCGGTCGGCTCGCACCAACGGGCAACGTCGTCGTCAACCTCTCCGGCCGCGGGGACAAGGATGTGGATGAAGCGGCCCGGCTGATCGAGGCAGGGAAACGCCCCTAATCCGGCGGACTTCCGCACCAACATCTTGTGTTGATTTCATGAGCAGACACTACATTTTGTGTTCTGCCTGCCGAATGGCCACACAATTGGTTATCGGCGACGGCGCCATCGGCCGATAACCTAAATACCCGACCATGAGCGTCGGGAGATCCGCCGGCGACTCAATCTCCACGGCTGGCCCCGCCAGGGGCGGCGCCGCAACGCCTGACGGATCGCTGGTTCGATGGCTGCCGGCCGACGAATCGCCCGGCAGACGCGAACTCACATCGAGCTACATGTTCCGGCTTCGCGTCCGCACCGGGTGCCGCACGAAGTTCGGACTCGAAAGGAGTCCTGCGATGAACAGCCACGATCCGTCTTTCCAGGAAACTGAAGGTGTCAGCCTGCTGCTGCACGATCGGCGAACCGATCCGCGAAGGCGCTGCGAGGCCGCCGTCTGGCTTCTCGATGATGACCTGACCAGCGTCGCGCAGTTCGCCACCGCCGTCGATATCTCGCGCGGCGGCGTGGCGCTCCGTCTCTGCGCCGACCAGCCGCTCGGGCTCGAGTCGCTGCGCCCCGGCTGCGAATGGCTTGTCATCCTCGACGATCCCACCGGCCTCGAGCCGCTTGCGGCCAACCGTGCGGCGATCATCCGCCTGCTGCGCGCCGACGGCGGCGAGCATGGGCACATCCGCCTGGCCTGCGCGTTTGCCGCGCGCCAGGTCGGCCGCTGCCTGCCGCAGCGCCGCGATGCCGCCGCGAAACTGGCTCAGCCGCCGGGCGACTGCATCGCCGGCGACCTGCTCGACGAACTGGCCGAACGCGTCGCGCGCGAACTCATCGCCGAGCAGCGAGCCCAGCGGATCTGACCACGCCGAGGCTCGCCGGTATGCGCTTCGGGTGGGTCAGCGTGCGGAGATGAACGCGACATTCCTGGTGGCGAGGCGTCGGCATGCGCCGAAAGAGAAGAGGTGGATGATGCGATCTCCGCTCGCCATGTATGGTTTGCGTTTCTGGATGACGATGATCATCAACATCCAACGGCACTGCAGGAACAGATCGAAGCGCTAGAAGCCCTGTTGCCAACACTGACCAGCTCAAGGCAGACGTAGCTGACTCGGGAAGTGGCGAAGATGCGGCAGTGGCTTGACACGTAGGTTAGTTCCACGTCCGCATAACCCCAACCGCCGGCGCCGCCGTATCCGGCCCTGCCGCGGATCGCATTGAATGCCTCTGCGGATCGTGCCGATCTTTCCGACAAGGTACAGCCCGTTGCGGTGGTGCGCGTTACGGCCGCCGCAGCGGTGCTCAGCCGCGAAGCGCATGGTGCGCAGTTCCGGGACCAGCGGCGTCAGCGATCGGCTCGTTGCGGATCACCGATCGGCCCAGGCGCGGGGATTGGCCAATGGCTCACCATTCCGCCCGAGCAGAACTCCAGGTCATCGTCGCCAAGGATGCGCTCACGGCGGATCTCTCCATCCCGCACAACGTCTGCGCAGAACAGTTCTGCGTCGACGGCCTCACCGCAGCGCTCCGCTCGGCCGGCGTCGAGATCACTGACGCCGTCCTGCAGCGCCTCGCCGAACTCGTGAGCAATCCTCCCGCCTGCGATGCCTCGCACCGCGTCACCGTCGCGCAGGCCATCCAGCCCGAGCACGGCGCCGACGGCCGCATCGAGTGGCTCATCGAAGAAGAACACAAGCCGCACGTCAAGGAAGACGGCAGCATCTCGTTCTACGAGCAGAGCGCCTACACCATGGTCAGCGCCGGGCAGGTCATCGCGCGCCTCATCGCGCCCGAACCCGGCCGCCCCGGCCGCAACGTCCTCGGCGAGCCGATTCCCGCCAAGGACGGCCAGCCGGCGGAGGTCAAACTCGACGAGACCATCATCCTCAATGACCACGCCGACCTCGTCGCCCAACTCGACGGCGTCTTCGCCCGCGAGCGAGGCAGGCCGACCATCCGCCAGATTCTCGAGGTGCCCGGCTACGTCGATTTCTCGACGGGCAACATCGACTTTCACGGCGACGTTACAGTTCGCAAAGGCGTCCGCGACCTGTTCAAGGTGCGCGCCACGGGACGCATCGAGGTGCGCGGCCTCGTCGAGGCGGCCACGCTCGATTGCGACGGCGATCTCGTCCTCGCCGGCGGAATCGCCGGCCGTGAGCACGCACTCATCCGATCGCAGAGCGACATCATCGCGCGGTACCTCAATGGCACGCGCATCGAAGTGCAGGGCGATCTGCTCTTCGAAAAGGAAATGATCGGTTGCGATGCGCTTGTGCATGGCCGCGTCATCTCGCAACAGGGTTCGATCATCGGCGGCACGCTCGCCGGCGCCAAGGGAATGGAAGTCGCCGTGCTCGGCAGCCCCGCCGGCGTCGAGACGACGATCCAACTCGGCTCGCTGCCGCTGCTTCGCGCTCGCGTGCGCAAACTCGAAGACGTGGTGAGTCAGTTGGGCCACGTGCTCGCGGCGCTCGTGCAGCAGCGAGAGCAACTCGTCGCGCCGTCCAAGCGACTGCCCGCCGCGACGCGCGAGCGGCTCATCAAGGTAACCGAAGACATTCGCACCACCGATGAGCAGCGCAAAGAAGCCCAGCGCAAGCACGACGAGGCCGCTGCGCTCATCGAGACGCTGCTGGCATTCGAAGCGACGATCACGAAGATGCTGCACGTGGGCGTGGTCTTCGGCATCAGCCGCCAGCCGATGCGCGTGCACATGGATGTGCTCGGCCCGGTTCTCATCCGCATCGCCGAAAGCGGCCAGGTCCTGCTCTGCCCGCAGGGAGCGGCGCCAATCCCGATCGAAAAAATCACCCGCCCGCACCGCCCAGCCGAGGCGGCGTGATGGCGCAACCGTCGCCGGCGAGTTGAACGCCAGCGCGTGCGGCGGCTACGTCCAGCTGATCGATGCGCAGACCTGCTCCACGAGCAACGTGTTGCGCATCGAGTGACGCCGCCAGTGCTGCGGCCCCGTTACGCGATCTCAACGATCACGTCGAGTTGCCGACCGACTTCATTCTCGACCGCGCCGCCAAGATCAACGACAACGGGTCTGGAGTTCGCTGGGGGTGAGTGGGTGATGGGGTGATGGGTGATGGGGTGAGAGATCGGGTAGCCGTGGGCGGGAGCCCATGGTTTCGTGCGATGTCGAGGTGGTCGCGAGAGGGATTTGTCGTGGGGCAGCGCGTCATCACCTGATACCGATTCGCGTGCGCTGGCGTGCGCGGCGGGGCTTGATTTTGCGATGTGAGTGTGGGGGTGGGGCGCGGCGCAGTGGGTGGCCATGCAAGAATTGTGCCGGGTGGCGCGGGCGGCAGGGGCGATTTTCAGAAATGTGCGAGGCAAATCGCGTGCCAACACGGGCGCGCACCGGGTTAAGCGCGCGGCGTGCGCACGGGAGCGATTCCGTGCGCTGGTTTTCGAGCAGCACCGTGCGCGCCACGACGCTCATTTTGCCCAGAGCGCCAAATGGTCGCGGCTTTTGGGCGATTTTCGTCGATTTTCATTTTTCTGGAGGGGGTGCAGGCGAGTTTTAATCCGTTTATTTGCGTTTCTGAGAAGTCAGCGCACAAGTCGCGCCTGACCCGGTGCGCTGGCGCGCG